>DATJOV010000261.1:0-5269 GCA_035506735.1 Acidimicrobiales bacterium
TCTTCTTCCGCATGCGCTTGCGGCGCTTCTTGATCAGCGATCCCATGGCGGGTGGACAACCTAGCGGTTGGGCGTTCGGCCCAGCCACTCACCTCCCCGGGCAGCCGGCGGTCACGGCCGGGTCGGGTGCGGAGGGAGGAGGTTCAGCCGGTCTTCTGCTTCGGGGGCGGTACTCCCACGCGGGGGGCGGCCACTGCGGTCTCGGGCCAGCGCCGTCGCGACACGATTGAGAGCTTGCGCAGCAGGGCCACCGCTCCCGGGTCGTCGTCGCCCGGCCTGGTCTCGATCACCCCGTCGGCGGCCATGCCCGCCATGACCTGGCGGCCCTGGTCGGTGCGGACCACGGTGAGGGTCCAGTCCCCGAAGGCCCCGATGCCCCCGGTGGAGATGTCGGCGTGCTCGGCCGAGAAGTCGGGGCAGGCCTTGCACCCCTCCCGGGTCCAGGCGTGGCCCTCCTTGAGGGGGACCTCGGTGTAGCCCCCGTCGGCCGTCCAGATCTGGAAGACCCCCTTGATGTTGATCTTGACGATGTCCTGGCGGGCCAGGCCGTACTTGGCCTCGAAGAGGTCGGGGAAGATGGCGTCGTCGAAGGTCTTCGAGCACAGCAGGCCGATGGAGAGGGCCAGGCGCCGTGCCACCTTGCCCGCCTTGCGGGCCGACATCACGGCCGGGACGGAGGCCTGGCAGCTCATGCCCACCAGGGCGATGCGCTCGGCCCCCCCCTCGATGGCGCGGGGGTAGGCGAGGGTGTTGGCCGAGTAGGTGTAGCGCGAGCCCGCCGTGGCCAGGACGTCGGCCCGGGTGCGGGCCACGGCCGGGACGGCCTTCCAGCTGCCCGCACTCTCGACCGCCGACACCAGGGCGGCGTCGATGACGTCGTGCTCGAGGGCCCAGATGAGGATGGCGGACACGAGGCCCCCGTCCTGGCCGGCGGCGAGGACCTCGGGATCCGTGGCCCGGGCCAGGACGATGTCGCCCGTGACGCCGGCCACCTCCTCCTCCAGACGGGGGCGACCGAAGAGGAAGGTGTCGATGTCGCCCTCCCAGTCCCGGAACCGGGGGCAGGCCCGCGTGCACATGGTGCAGCCCTTGGCCCCGTGGGTGCAGTCCGTGGCCCCCCCGTCCTCCTCCACCTTCCAGGGGCGGTAGACGCCGTTGTCGTCGTCGTAGTGGAGCACGTCGTGGGGGCAGGCGATGATGCAGCCGGCGCACCCGGTGCACAGACCGGAGGTCACGACCTCCTGGTACAGGTGGGCCCAGTGTGGCTTCTCGGGAGGCACGGCGCCCACAGTAGCGTCGGGCGTCGTGCCCGAGTTGACCGAGGTCGAGGCCTATCGCCTGCTCGCCGAGGGCGCCCTCGGCCGGCCCGTCCGGCGCGTCGACGTCGGCGACCGCCGCTTCGTGCGGGGCACCACCACGCCCCGGCAACTGGCCGCCAGGCTCGAGGGCTCCTCCCTGGCGCGGGCCCGGCGCCGGGGCAAGCTCCTCGTCCTGGACGTGGCCGGCGACGAGGGGACCCGGCTCGGGATCCGCTTCGGCATGACCGGTGAGCTCCGCCTGGACGGGCGGGCCGGTGTCGACCGCCTCATCTACACCAGCCACCGTGACGAGTCGGCCTGGGACCGCTTCGCCCTGGAGTTCGCCGACGGGGGGCGCCTGGCCGTGCGCGATCCCCGCCTCCTGGGCGGGGTCGAGCTCGACCCCGACGAGGACGCCCTCGGCCCCGACGCCACGGTCGTCACCCCCGGCCAGCTCCGCCGGGCCCTGGCCGGCAGCACCGTGGCGCTCAAGACCCGCCTCATGGACCAGCACCGGCTGGCCGGTGTGGGCAACCTCATCGCCGACGAGGTGCTGTGGCGTACCGGGTTGGCGCCGACCCGCCCGTCCGGCTCGCTGACCGACGCCGAGCTGCGCCGCCTCCACCGCCACCTGCGGGCCACCGTCGCGGACCTCGGGGAGCGGGGCGGGTCGCACCTGGGCGAGTTGATGCCCGAACGCGTCCCCGGCGGCCACTGCCCCCGTGACGGCGCCGAGCTGGAGCGCCGCACCGTGGGCGGCCGCACCTCGTGGTTCTGCCCCCGCCACCAGCGGTGACCGGGGGCGGTCCTCAGTCCCCCAGCTCGGCCAGCACCTTGGCGGCGTGCCCGTCCGCCTTGACGTGGTACCACGCCCGCTCCACCACCCCCCCGCGGCCGACGAGGAAGGTGGAGCGGATCACGCCCACCGTGGTCCGGCCGTACAGGGTCTTGGTGCCCCACGCCCCGTAGCGGGCCATGACCTCGTGGTCACCGTCGCTCAGGAGGGGGAAGCGCAGCCCGTACTTGGCGCGGAAGCGGGTGTGGGCAGCGGCCCCGTCGGGGGAGATGCCCACCACCGCCACCCCGGCCCGGGAGAAGGCCCGGAGGTTGTCGTTGAACTGGCACGCCTCCTTGGTGCAGCCCGGCGTGTCGTCGGCCGGGTAGAAGTACAGGACCACGGGCGCACCGGCGAAGTCGCGCAGGGCGACCTTCGTGCCGTCCTGGTCCGGGAGCGAGAACGCCGGAGCCCGGTCACCCGCCTCCAGGCGTACCGGGGCGGCACCGGCCTTCTTCGCCGCGGCCGGCTTCTTCGCCGCGGCTGTCTTCTTCACCAGGGGGGCCTTCCCGGCCGGGGCCGGCTTCCTGGCCACGAGGGCCTTCCTGGCCGGGGCCGGCTTCCTGGCGGGGGCTTTCTTGGCGGAGGCCTTCTCGGCCGGGGCGGGGGTGGTCTGGCGTGGCAAGGGGCATGCTCCTCCACGGTCGGCTGTGGGCTCCACCTTGGCACAGCCCCCGGGGCGCGTCCCGGGGCCCCGTGCGCGAGACTCGGCGTCACGGGAGCTCGGAGGTACCGGGCTGAGAGGGCGCCTGGCCGGCGCCGACCGTCGACCTGATCCGGATAATGCCGGCGGAGGGAGGTCCCCATGGACGAGACAGCGACCCCGCGCCCAGAGCGGCGCAAGATCTACGTCGAGGGCGGGCGGCACGCGGTGCGGGTGCCGTTCACGGAGGTGGCGCTCAGCGAGGGTGATCCCGTGCGCCTCTACGACACGTCGGGCCCCGGGTCCGAGCCCCGCGCCGGTCTCCCCCCGCTTCGCCACGACTGGATCAGCGGACGCGGTGACGTGCGCCAGCACGAGGGCCGGGCCGCCACGCTGCGCGACGACGGCCGGGCCGCGGCGCGGCGCGGGGCGGGGGCGGGCGCCTTCCCCGGGACGCGGCGAGGGGCCCTGGTGGCCGCCGGCACGGCCCCCGTCACCCAGCTCCACTACGCCCGTCGCGGTGAGGTCACGGCCGAGATGGAATTCGTGGCCCTGCGCGAGGGCATGGAGCCCGAGGTGGTCCGGGACGAGGTGGCGGCCGGGCGGGCCATCATCCCCGCCAACGTGAACCACCCCGAGTCCGAGCCCATGGCCATCGGGCGGCACTTCCTCGTCAAGGTCAACGCCAACATCGGCAACTCGGCCGTGACCTCGTCGGTCGAGGAGGAGGTGGACAAGCTGGCCTGGGCCACCCGGTGGGGGGCCGACACCGTCATGGACCTGTCCACCGGGCCCGACATCCACACCACCCGGGAGTGGATCCTGCGCAACTCCCCGGTGCCCATCGGCACCGTCCCCATCTACCAGGCGCTCGAGAAGGTCGACGGTCGCCCCGAGGAGCTGACCTGGGACATCTACCGCGACACCATCGTGGAACAGGCCGAGCAGGGCGTCGACTACGTCACGGTGCACGCCGGGGTGCTCCTGCGCTACGTCCCCCTCACGGCGCGGCGCGTCACCGGCATCGTGAGCCGGGGCGGATCGATCATGGCGGCCTGGTGCCTGGCCCACCACCAGGAGAACTTCCTCTACACCCACTTCGAGGAGCTGTGCGAGGTGCTGGCCTCCTACGACGTGGCCTTCTCCCTCGGCGACGGCCTGCGCCCGGGCTCGGTGGCCGACGCCAACGACGAGGCCCAGTTCGCCGAGTTGCGGACCCTGGGCGAGCTGACCGCCGTCGCCTGGCGCCACGACGTCCAGGTCATGATCGAGGGCCCCGGCCACGTGCCCCTCGACCGCATCGTCGAGAACGTGACCCTGCAACAGGAGGTGTGCGCAGGGGCGCCCTTCTACACCCTCGGCCCCCTCACCACCGACGTCGCCCCCGGCTACGACCACATCACCTCGGCCATCGGGGCGGCCGTCATCGGCATGCACGGCACGGCCATGCTCTGCTACGTCACCCCCAAGGAGCACCTGGGCCTGCCCGACCGCGAGGACGTCAAGGCGGGGATGATCGCCTACAAGATCGCCGCCCACGCCGCCGACGTGGCCAAGGGCCATCCCCGGGCCCGGGCGTGGGACGACGCCCTCAGCGCGGCCCGCTTCTCGTTCCGCTGGGAGGACCAGTTCAACCTGGCCCTCGACCCCGAGACGGCCCGCTCGTACCACGACGCCACCCTCCCCGCCGCCCCGGCCAAGACCGCCCACTTCTGCTCCATGTGCGGGCCCAAGTTCTGCTCCATGCGCATCAGCCACGACGTCCGGGCCCTGGCCCAGGAGCAGGGCATCGACCCCGAGGAGGCCGTGCGGGCCGGGATGGAGGCCAAGGCGGTCGAGTTCCGCCGGGGCGGGGCCGAGCTGTACCGGGCCGAGGAGCCCCAGCCCGCGGCCCGCTGACCTGGGGCCGGGGGGGAGAACCTGCAGGTCGGGGCGGCCAGCGGGTACACTGGGGGCGCGTGCCGCGGTACGAGCCGCGCGCACGGGGTCTTCCTCACCAGTTCTTCGAGGGTCGCCGTCACGGCGGCCAGGGCGGGAGCCACCGAGGCGGACCCGCCCATCCGGCCGAAGGCGGCCGCACGAAGAGCATCGAACAGAAGGAACCCCATGACCCAGATGTCCCAGCGCCTGACGGAGGACGTCCCCTCCGCCGAGGAACCCGACGAGCCCACGCCCATCACGGCGACCACCTTCGACGAGCTGGGGGTGGCCCCCGGGCTGGTGGCCCTCCTGTCCGACCAGGGCATCGCCTCGCCCTTCCCCGTCCAGGCCCTGACCATCCCCGACGGCATCGCTGGGCGTGACGTGTGCGGCAAGGCCAAGACCGGATCGGGCAAGACACTGGCCTTCGGCCTCCCCCTGCTCATGCGGGTGTCCGAGGGTGCGCCCCGCAAGCCCCGGGGCCTCGTCCTGGTGCCCACCCGTGAGCTCGCCGTCCAGGTGGCCGACGTCCTGGGCCCCCTGGGCCAGGCCGCCGATCGCCGGGTGGTCGTC
>DATJOV010000262.1:0-3693 GCA_035506735.1 Acidimicrobiales bacterium
GTGGCGGCCAGGCTGTAGGCCGGGGCCGTCGAGGCCACCCCGATGACGAGGCTCGACACCATGCTCAGGGCACCGGTCTTGAGCCCCTTGCCCGGGGCCGGGCCACCCGAGGGGGTTGCGCCCAGCTCCCCGGAATCCGCGGCCACCGTCGTCACGGGCAGACCTCCCCTCGTTGTCTCCGGCATGTTCGCAGGTCCGCCCCCGTCTGACAAGCGATCCCGTTGCATAATGGGAGCATCGGTGCCAGATTCCATTGTGGAAAACGTGTCTGACAGCGAATGACGCACTCCGCCCCGGCCTCCGGTGCCGGATTCGCACCGCCCGGGTGGGGAGCACGACAGGGGAGGACCGAGCGGTGAGTATCGCCAGCGACCACGTCCAGCACGACCGCGACCGCCTCGACGCCCGGGCCCGGGAGCTCTTCGCGGCCGAGCTGGCCGTCCTCGTGGAGTCCACCCCGGCGTCGCGGGCCCTGTTCGAGCGGGCCCGCGCCTCGATGCCCCTCGGGGTGGCGTCGTCGTTCCAGGCGGCCAAGCCCTACCCGATCTACCTCGAGCGGGGCCGGGGGGCCGAGGTGTGGGACGTGGACGGCCGCCGGTACCTCGACTACCACAACGGCTTCGGGTCCACCGCCGTGGGCCACGCCCACCCCGCCGTGGCGGCAGCCATCGAGCGAGCGGCGCGCTCGGGCACCCACTTCGCCGTCACCACCCCGGACACCGTCGCCCTGGCCGAGGAGCTGTGCCGGCGCTTCGGCATGGAGCGGGTGCGGTTCACCAACTCGGGGACCGAGGCCACCATGGACGCCATCCGCCTGGCCCGAGGCGCCACCGGACGCGACGTGATCTGCAAGATCGAGGGCTCCTACCACGGCCATCACGACGCCGTGATGTTCTCGGTGGCCCCCAGCCTGAGCCTCATCGAGGCCAGCGACCGCACCGGGGCGGTCCCCCCCGCCTCCAAGGGGATCCCGGCCGAGATGGCCCAGTGGACGGTGGCCGTCCCCTTCAACGACCTCGGTGCCCTGGAGCGGCTCCTCGAGGAACGGGGCGCCGAGGTCGCCTGCTTCATCCTCGAGCCGGTCATGATGAACATCGGGGTCGTCCTCCCGAGGCCCGGCTACCTCGAGGGGGTGCGCCAGCTGTGCACGCGCCACGGCGTCGTGCTCATCTACGACGAGGTGAAGTGCGGGGCGACCATCGCCGCCGGCGGCGCCACCGAGCGCTTCGGGGTCCAGCCCGACCTGGCCTGCCTGGCCAAGTCCATCACCGGGGGGGTCCCGGGCGGGGCCTTCGGGGGGCGGGCCGACCTCATGGAGGAGATCGGCAAGGGCGTGGCCCAGCAGGGCACCTTCAACGGCAACCCCCTCATGGCCGCCGCCGCCCTGGCCGCCCTCACCGAGGTCCTGACCCCCGAGGCCTACGACCGCTTCGCCCACCTGGGCAGCCGCCTGGCCCAGGGGTGCGCCGAGGCCGTCCGGGCGCAGGGCATCCCCGCCCACGTCGTCGACCTGGGGTGCAAGGGCTGCGTCTCGTACCGGACCGAGCCCCTCGTCGACTACCGCAGCTTCCTCGAGACCGACGCCGAGCTCTTCGACGCCTCCTGGGCCTGGCTCGTGAACCGGGGCATCTTCATGACGCCGGGGAACGAGGAGCAGTGGACCCTCTCGGTCCAGCACGAGGACGCCCACATCGACCGTTTCGTCGAGGTCTTCGCCGAGTTCTGCGCCGCCGTCACGGCGTGAACCGCTCAGCACCCCACGGCGTCGCGCAGGCGGTACAGCACCCCGCCGGCGGGGAGGAGGGCGGGCTGGCGCGCCGCCCAGGGCAGGCGGGGCCACGGCCCCTCGGCCCACGGCCCCGGGCCGCCGTCGCCGGCCAGCCAGCGCCCCACGCCCCGCCCCAGGTGCAGGGCCAGGGCCACCCCGCTCCCGCAGTAGCCCATGGCGTAGACCACGCCGGTGCGGGGATGGCGCCCGACGTGGGGCAGGCGGTCGTCGGTGAGCGCCACCCGGCCTCCCCACGCCCGCGCCACCCGCACCCCGGCCAGCTGGGGATGGATGCGGACCATGGCGGCGTACAAGCGGTCGCGGGCGCGCTCCACCGTGGTGGGGGCGAGCGAGGTGCGGCCCCCGAACAGGATGCGGGTCCCGTCGGGCGAGGGGCGCCAGTAGTGGAGGAGGTTGCGGGTGTCGAAGCACATGCGCCCCCGGGGGCCGACGGCGGCGACGAGGTCGGGACCGACGGGCTCGGTGGCCAGGATGTAGCTCCCGATGCCGAGGACCCGGCGCCCGAGCCAGGGCACGAGGGCCCCGTCGGTGGTCCCGTTGGTGGCCACCACGACGTCACCGCACCGCACCGTGCCGGCCGCGGTGGCCACGGCGTGACCGGCCCGGTCGGCCTCGAGGGCCAGCACGGCGCAGCGCTGGTGCAGGGCGGCGCCCGCCCCCAGGGCGGCTGCGGCCAGGGCGGTGGCGAGCTTGGCGGGGTGGAGCCCCCCGGCCCGGCCCACGAGCAGGGCGGCGGCGAAGGCGGGCGACCCGATCTCGTCGGCCAGCTCGTCGCCGGCCACGAAGCGCACGTCCTCCCCGATGCCGGCGGCCACCTCGGCCTCGTGGCGCAGGCGGGGGGCGAGGCGGGGATGGTGGGCGAGCTCGAGGTGCCCGGTGCGGCGCCAGTCGCAGTCGGCCCCCAGCTCGGCGCACAGGGGCTCGAGGGCCTCGACGGCCCGCACGGTGTCCTCGTAGAGGGCCCGCCCGCCCGGGAGCCCGAGGAACTGGGCCACCGAGGGCTTCCCCCCGGGATGGACCATCCCCCCGTTGCGGCTGCTGGCCCCGGCGGCGACGGCGTCGCGCTCGAGGACCACCACGTGGCGCCCCCGGCGGGCCAGCTCCCACGCCGCCGCCAGCCCGGTGAAGCCCGCACCCACCACCACCACGTCGGCCTCGGGCGGCAGGGGCGCCGGGGCGGGGTCGGGGAGGGTGACGTCGTCCCACCAGTAGGGGCTGCTCCGGTACCCCGGCGTGAGCGGCGAGGGGCGGACCACGGGGTCAGGCTGGCATCGCCACCACGGCCGCACAACCGGGGGGCCCGGTCCCCCGGATGTGGCGGGGCCCGGCCATGAGGCCCGAGCCCAGGGCCGCCCTCGACGACGTGGACCGGCGCATCCTGGAGCAGCTCCAGCAGGACGGCCGCCGCCCCTACACCCAGATCGCCCCGGCCGTGGGCCTGTCGGAGGCGGCCGTGCGCCAGCGGGTGCAGCGCCTCATCGATTCGGGCGTGGTCCAGATCGTGGGGGTCACCGATCCCAAGATGATCGGCTTCGGCCGCCAGGCCATGATCGGGCTCACCGTCGAGGGCGACACCCGTCGGGTGGCCGACACCGTCGCCGCCATGGACGAGGTGGTCTACGTCGTGCTCACCGCCGGTTCCCTCGACGTCCTGGTGGAGGTGGTGGTGGAGGACGACGAGCACCTCCTCGAGCTCCTCAACGACAAGATCCGCGCCATCGAGGGCGTGCGCGACACCGAGACCTTCGTGTACCTGCGCATCCACAAGGAGACCTACGCCTGGGGGGCCCGCCTCGCCGGCGACACCTGAGCGAGGGCCCGCCCCCGGGGCCGGCCGCGTCGGGGCTCAGCTCGAGCGGCGGGGCGGTCCCGGGGTCGAGGACGTCGTGGCCGTGGTGGTCGTG
>DATJOV010000263.1:0-7521 GCA_035506735.1 Acidimicrobiales bacterium
ACCACCGCCCCGGCGCCATCCGTCCCCGGGCCGGGCCCGGGGCCCGGGCGGGTCAGAAGATGTGGAAGGCCGACAGGGGCCAGATCCGCACCACCACCCTGCCCACGATGAGGGAGCGGGAGATCGGCCCGAAGAACCGGCTGTCCTGGGAGTCGGATCGGTTGTCGCCCATGACGAAGAACTCGTTGGGCGGGATGGTCTGGGGTTCGATCCCCGTGGTCACGGTCCCGGGGACGAGCCAGGGCTCCTTGAGCGGCTTGCCGTTGATGTAGACCTGGCCGCCCTGGGACGAGATGTGCTCCCCCGGCAGCCCGATGACCCGTTTGACCAGGTCCTTCACGTCCGGAGCGGCTTGCTCGTTGGGAGGTTTGGCGAAGACCACGATGTCGCCGCGATGCACGGCGTGCAGGTGGTAGCTGAGCTTGTCCACCAGGATGCGGTCCCCCACCATGAGGGTGGGCTCCATGGAGGCCGAGGGGATGTAGAAGGTCTGGACCACGTAGGTGCGGACGACCACGGCCACACCCACCGCCACCAGGATGACGAGGGCCCATTCGAGGATCCAGCGCCCCGTCGGGCGCCGGAGGGGGATGCTGACGGGGACCTCGGTGGGCAGGGTGTCGATGTCGGGCCCCGGGGGGGCCTCGACCGCGGCCGCAGGGGGCGCCACCACGGGGCGCTCCAGGACCGCCGTCGCCGTGGGCGGGGTCCCGGCCCCGTTGGTGGCCGTGACCACCCAGGTCCCCGGCGCCGCAGCCGGGGGGGCGGCGGCCGGGGGCGAGGCAACCGGGGCCAGGACGGCCCCGGGGAGCCGGGGCCCGTCGTCGACGGCGGGTGCGGCGGGACCGGGCCTGAGCGGCGAGCGAGCTCCGGGGCCCGCAGCGGTGGCCGGCCCCCCCGAGCCGTTGGCGCCGGGACGGACCGAGGGGACGGGTGGCGGGGCCAGCGGGGGCTCGAGCACGGGGGCGGAGGTGAAGGCCGCCGCCGGTCGTCCCCCCAGCCAGGCGGCGGGGCCCACCGGCGCGGGGCGGGACGGGGCCGGGGCGGGGACGAGCGGCCCCCGGCCCTGACCGTTGGTGGGCGGGGCCGAGGGCGGGGGAGGCAGCGGGGCCCGGACCGGCCCGGCGGCGGGGGCGGCCGACGGCCCGGCTGGCGACACGGAGGCGGGGGCGGGAGCCGCCCCGGTGGCCGGGGACGGGCCGGGAGGACGGGCGTCGGGCGCCGGCGGGGTCCGGGGCGCCGCCCCCGGGACCGGGGCCGTACGGGCGGCCACGTCGAAGGTGGGGCGGCGGACCACGGGCGGCACCAGGGGCATCCGCCTGGGGGCGGATCCGCCCGGGGGCGGCCCGGCCGGCGGGGCGGTGGCCGGGGCCACGTCGGGGGGCCGGGGGGGCGGCCCGGGGACCCCGGCGGCGGTGGCGCCGTCGGGGGTGGGCCCGGCTGCGTCAGGGGGCGGGCCCGGGGTGGCGGGGGCGGCGGAAGGGGCGGCCGGAGCGGCGGGTGCGGCTCCGGGCCCGGGCAGCCCGGCGTGGTCCGCGTCGGAGACCGGGCGGATCCACAGCGCGTCGATGCCGCTCGGGGCCGGCGAGTGCCGGTCGTCGGAGGCCACGAACAACCGAGGCTAGTGGACCCCCGTCGGCTAGTTGCCCCGGGGCCGGGCTCAGAGGCTGGCGATAAGCTTCTCGACCCGCTCGTCGTGGGAGCGGAAGGGATCCTTGAGCAGGACCGTCCGCTGGGCCTGGTCGTTGAGCTTGAGGTGCACCCAGTCCACGGTGAAGTCGCGCCGGCGCTCCTTGGCCCGGCGGATGAACTCCCCCCGCAGGCGGGCCCGGGTGGTCTGGGGGGGCTTGGTCATGGCCTCGGTGACGGCGGCGTCCTCGCTCATGCGTTCCACCCGGTCCCGGGCCTCCAACCGGTAGTAGAGGCCCCGGCTGCGGTTCACGTCGTGGTACTGCAGGTCCAGCAGGGCCACCCGTGGATGGCCCAGGGGCAGCCCGTGGCGGGCCCGGTAGGCCTCGATGAGCTGGTGCTTGGCCACCCAGTCGCACTCGCGCCCGAGCGTCATGGGGTCGGACTCCAGGCCCTTGAGGCAGTGCTCCCACATGTCGAGGGCCCGGTCCTCCTGGGGTGACAGGCCGTGGGTGTCGCGGTAGCGCAGGGCCCGGGTGAGGTACTCCGACTGGATGTCGAGGGCGCTCACCTCCCGCCCGTTGGCCAGGCGGACCTTGCGGCGGCAGCTCAGGTCGTGGCTGATCTCCCGGATGGCGCGGATGGGGTTCTCGAGGGTCAGGTCGCGCAGGACCGTGCCCGGGTCCTCGAGCATGCGCAGGAGGATGCTGGTGGCGCCCACCTTGAGGTAGGTGGCGTACTCGCTCATGTTCGAGTCCCCCACGATCACGTGGAGCCGGCGGAAGCGCTCGGCGTCGGCATGGGGTTCGTCCCGGGTGTTGATGATGGGCCGGCTCCGCGTCGTGGCCGAGGAGACCCCCTCCCAGATGTGCTCGGCCCGCTGGGACAGGCAGTAGACGGGGCCGCGGGCGGTCTGGAGGACCTTGCCCGCCCCGGCGAAGATCTGGCGGCTCACGAGAAAGGGGATGAGGACCTCGGTGTAGTGGGCGAAGTCGTCGCGGCGGCTGGTGAGGTAGTTCTCGTGGCACCCGTAGGAGTTGCCGGCCGAGTCGGTGTTGTTCTTGAAGAGGTAGATGACCCCCCGGATGCCCTCCTCCCGCAGGCGGGCCTCGGCTCCCGCCACCAGGTGGTCGAGGATGCGCTCCCCCGCCTTGTCGTGGGCCACCAGGTCGGCGATGGCGTCGCACTCGGGCGTGGCGTACTCGGGGTGGCTCCCCACGTCGAGGTAGAGGCGGGCGCCGTTCTCCAGGAACACGTTGGAGGATCGCCCCCAGCTCACCACCCGCCGGAACAGGTAGCGGGCCACCTCGTCGGGCGAGAGGCGGCGCTGGCCGCGCAGGGTGCAGGTGACCCCGTACTCGTTCTCGAGTCCGAAGATCCTCCTGTCCACGCTCCCACGGTAGTGCCGGGGTTCCCCGTGGCGGCGTCTGGCGACGGGACCGGCGCCGTCCCTGGTCGGGGGGCGGCCCCGGCCACGCAGGCGACGCCGGGCGGGGCCGGGGTTATCCTCGGCCCGTGGCCACCCCCCTGATGGTGCATCTCACCACGGTGGGCACCGCCTTCGAGGCCCGGGTGGTGATGGCCCGGCTCGGGGCCGACGGCATCCTCACCCAGATGCGCGGGGGCGGCGACTGGCCCTATCCCCTGCCCGGCCCGGTGGAGGTGCTGGTGGAGGCGGCCCAGGCCGACGAGGCCCGCCAGCTGCTCCTGGCCGACCAGGTGGAGGCCATCTTCGACGAGGGACCGGCCGAGCCCTCCTGAGCCGGTCGCCACCGGTGGCGGGGACGGCGCCCGGGGGGCTCAGGAGCCGTCGGGGGCGGGCGGTGCGGCGCTGCGGCGCCCGCCCCGGCGTCCCGGGGTGAGCCGCTCGCCCAGCTCCTCGTGGCCCAGGCGCCGGAAGGCCCGACGGCCCACGGCGCGCGACAGCACGGCCACCTCGAGGTCGGTGGGCGCCAGGGTGCGGTCCGGTCCGGCCAGGGCCGCCACCGCCGCCCGCAGGGCGGCGTCGAGGCCCCACCCGTCCTCGTAGGCGCCGGCGAAGCGGTCGGTGATGATCTCGGCCTCCCCGCCGAGGACGGCGAAACGGTCCTCGTCGGTGATCGTGCCCTCGTAGGCGATGTGGTACAGCTGGTCGGAGCGGGACTCGTCCCCGAGCTCGGCCACCAGGATCTCCACCTCGAGCGGCTTCATCTCGTGGGTGAAGACCTGGCCGAGGAACTGGGCGTAGAGGTTGGCCAGGGACCGGGCGTCGACGTCCTCGCGGCTGAAGGCGAAGCCCTTGGTGTCGGCGTGCCGGACGCCGGCCACCCGGAGCTGGTCGAACTCGTTGTAGCGCCCCACGCCGGCGAAGGCGATGCGGTCGTAGATCTCGCTCACCTTGTGCAGCGAGCGCGACGGGTTCTCGGCCACCATCAGGATCCCGTCGTCGTAGACGCAGGCCACCAGGGACCGCCCCCGGGCGATGCCCTTCTGGGCGTACTCGGCCCGGTCCTTCATGACCTGCTCGGGGGCCACGTAGAAGGGCATCGTCACGGTCCGCCACCCCCGATGCCGCGTCCCACCCCGCGCCGCTGGACCAGCGAGGCGAAGCGCTCCGCCACCTCGTCGTCCTCGACACGGCTGTAGCCGTCCGACGTCACCGTGGCCACCACGGGGAAGATGCCCCGGACCAGGTCGGGGCCACCGGTGGCCGAGTCCTCGTCGGCCGCCTCGTACAGGCCCCGCACGGCCAGCTCGATGGCCTCCTCCCGGGGCAGATCGGGGCGCCAGCCCAGCTTGATGGTGGTGCGGGCGTCACGCCCGCCCGAGCCCGTGGCGGCGTGGTCGGCCTCCTCGAAGTGGCCGCCGGTGACGTCGTAGGTGAAGATGCGCCCGAAACCGAGGCGCAGGTCGAAGCCGGCGAACAGGGGCACCACCACCAGCCCCTGCATGGCCATGGGGAGGTGGTCGCGCACCATCTGCCCCAGCTGGTTGGCCTTGCCCTCCAGGCTGAGGGCCACCCCCTCGACCTTCTCGTAGTGCTCGAGCTGGGTCTGGAAGAGCTTCACCATCTCCACCGCCGGCCCCGCCGCCCCGGCGATGGCCACGGCCGAGTGGTGGTCGGCGGGGAAGACCTTCTCCATCGCCCGGTGGGCGATGATGTTGCCCTCGGTGGCCCGCCGGTCCCCGGCCATGACCACGCCCTCGCCGAAGCGCAGGGCCACCACGGTGGTGCCGTGGGCCACGCCCGGTCCGGTCGTGGCCGCCGGGGCCGTTCCCGCCCCCCCCGGGCCCGGGCGCGCCGGCCCACCGGGGAAGTCGGGGTGGCGGATGAGGGCGGCGAAGCTCGGGCCCGGGTCCTCCCCGGGCGGGAACAAGGGGAGACCCACCCGGCTACTCCCCGCCCTTCTGCACGTAGTTGCGGACGAACTCCTCGGCGTTCTCCTCGAGGACCTCGTCGATCTCGTCGAGCAGGTCGTCGAGCTCGGCCTTCAGCTTCTCGCCCTGGGGCGACGCCGGGGCGGCCTCCACCTCCTCGGCGGTCTGCTCCTCACGCGTGGCCGGCGCCTGCCGGCGCTTCTGCTCACGTTCTGCCATCACTCCACTCCTAGGCGCTCAACCGTGCCAACAGCTCCGCCGGTGAGGAGCTCCCGTCCAGCAGCTCCTCCACGTGCTCGGCCGTCCCACGTAGCGGATCCATCATAGGGACGCGTCGGAGGGGATCGGTACCCAGGTCGAACACCAAGGAGTCCCAGTTGGCGCTGGCCACCGAGGAGGCCCACCGCCGCAGGCACTGGCCCCGGAAGTAGGCCCGGGTGCGCCGGGGGGGCTCGGTCAGGGCCTCGAGGACCTCCTGCTGGTCGACCAGGCGCTCGAGGTCCAGCCGGGCGTAGAGGGAGCGCTCGGGGCGCAGGTCGTGGTACTGGAGGTCGAGGGCGGCCAGCCGGTGGTCGTCCCAGTCGAGCCCGTGGCGCTCCCGGTAGGCCTCGATGAGCTGGAGCTTGGCCGCCCAGTCGACCCGGTCGGCCACCGTGGCCGGGTCCGTCTCGAGCCCCGAGAGGACGTCCTCCCAGCGCTGCAGGACCTGCTGGCCCACGGCCTCGTCCCCCAGGCAGCCCAGGCCCCGCTCCTCGGCGTACTTGCGGGCCAGCTCGTAGAGCTCCCACTGCAGGGCCACGGCCGTGGCGCGCCGGCCGTCGGCCAGGTCCACGGTGACCGACAGGGTGGGGTCGTAGGACACCTGGCGGATGGCCTTCACCGGGTTGGCCAGGGTGAGCTCGCGCGCCCCGAAGGCCTCGTCCTCGATGAGGGCGAGGACCAGGGCGGTGGTGCCCATCTTGAGGAAGGTGGCCACCTCGGAGAGGTTGGCGTCGCCCACGATGACGTGGAAGCGCCGGTAGCGCTGGGGATCGGCGTGGGGCTCGTCCCGGGTGTTCACGATGGGGCGCTTCAGGGTGGTCTCGAGGCCGATCTCCTCCTCGAAGAACTCGGCCCGCTGGGAGATCTGGTAGGGGATGTCGCGCCCGGCGTTGGCGGCCGTCTCGGTGCCCACCTTGCCGGCCCCCGTGTACACCTGGCGGGTGACGAAGTGCGTGGTGATCAGGTGGGCGATGCGGGCGAAGGGCACGGCCCTGTCCATGAGGTAGTTCTCGTGGGTCCCGTACGAGTTGCCCTTGCCGTCGGAGTTGTTCTTGTAGACCACGATCGACTGGCCCTCGGGGAGTACGCGCCGCACCGCCGCCATGGACCGGCGCAGCACCTCCTCCCCCGCCTTGTCGTAGCGCACCACCTCCAGGGCGTCGGCGCACTCCGGCGTGGAGAACTCGGGGTGGGCGTGGTCCACGTAGTACCGGGCCCCGTTGGTGAGCACGGCGTTCACGAGGTGGGTCTCGACCTCGGGGGGGAGGGCCCCCTCCCGGGCGAAGCCCCGGGCGTCGTTCCCCGGCGTCTCGTCCTCGAAGTCCCACCCCGCCCGGGACAGGTCCGAGACGTAGGCGTTGACGAGGAGGGAGGACGACGCCACGGGGTTCCCGTCACCACCCACGTGGTGGATGCCGTACTCCGTCTCGATCCCGCAGACCTTGGCGACCGCCACGAATGCGACCCTACTGCCTGGCGGTGGGGGCGGCGCGGCCCACGGCGGGGCCCCGGGACGGGCTCCGGGGCGGCTCAGAGGTACTGGCCGGTGCCCACCCGCTCGATGGAACGCCCACCACGGGTCTCCTCGGTGTCGGCCAGCAGGGTCCGCACGTAGACGATGCGCTCGCCCTTCTTGCCCGAGATCCGGGCCCAGTCGTCGGGGTTGGTGGTGTTGGGGAGGTCCTCGTTCTCCTTGTACTCCCGGCGGATCGACTCCACCAGGTCGTCGGTGCGGATCCCCGAGCCCTCCCCGGCGATGGCACGCTTGATGGCCAGCTTCTTGGCCCGGCGCACGATGTTCTCGATCATGGCCCCCGAGGCGAAGTCCCGGAAGTACAGGACCTCCTTGTCCCCGTTCTGGTAGGTCACCTCGAGGAACTTGTTCTCGTCGTCGGAGCGGTACATCTCGGCCACGGTCTGCTCGATCATGGCCGTCACCGTCTTCACGGGGTCACCCCCGCCCAGGCGGTCGACCTCGGCCCCGTCGATGGGCAGGTCGGGGGTGAGGTAGCGGGAGAAGATCTGGGCGGCGGCGTCCTCGTTGGGCCGCTCGATCTTGATCTTCACGTCGAGGCGGCCCGGGCGCAGGATGGCCGGGTCGATCAGGTCCTCGCGGTTGGAAGCGCCGATGACGATGACGTCGCGCAGCGCCTCGACCCCGTCGATCTCGGCCAGCAGCTGGGGAACGATGGTCGATTCCATGTCCGAGCTGATGCCGGTCCCACGGGTACGGAACAGGGAGTCCATCTCGTCGAAGAAGACGATGACCGGCAC
>DATJOV010000264.1:0-3230 GCA_035506735.1 Acidimicrobiales bacterium
CAGCTGGCCGGCGGCACGTGGACGGCGTCGGGGGTGACCCTGCCCGCTGACGCCATGACGAGCGGCACCTCCGCCTACGCCCAACTGACGGCGCTGGCGTGCCCGGCGAGCGGCAGTTGCGCCGCGGGCGGTGTCTACACCCAGGCCTCGGGGGGCGAGCAGGCGCTGGTGGCCGCCGACAACGGTGGCACCTGGACCGTGTCCGACGCGCCCTTGCCCACCGCCACGGGCGGATCGCAGCTCACCGCGGTGTCGTGCGCGTCGGCGGGCCAGTGCAGCGCGGTGGGCACCTACGCCTCGGGCAGCTCCAACCTGGGGTTGGTCGACACCCTGTCCGGGGGAGCCTGGTCGGGGGCGACCCTGCCCCTGCCGTCCTCACTGGGTGCCGTCGCATCGGTCTCCACCAACAGCCTGTCGGTGTCGTGCCCCGCCTCGGGCGCCTGCGCCGTGGCCGGCACGACCTTCGACGGCAACTTCGAGGGCCTGCTCGACGTGGGGTCGGGCTCCTCGTGGACCACCGCCACCGCGCCCGTGCCGGGCGGGGCGTCCTCCACCGACGTCCAACTCGACGGGGTGTCGTGCCCGGCGTCCGGATCGTGCGTGGCCACCGGCCTGGCGGCGGTGTCGGGGGTCGAGGAGGGTGTGATCGAGGCCCTGTCCGGCGGTTCGTGGGCGGCCTCGGTGGCCACTCCCCCGGCGGGCACGCCGGCCGGCGCCCAGATCGAGGTGCACAACGTGGCCTGTCCGGCCGTGGGCAACTGCGTGGCCGACGGTCAGTCGGACGTGAACGGCAACACCAACGGCCTGTTCTGGAACCTGACCGGCGGGACGTGGACGGCGTCGGCCGCACCCCTGCCCGCTGACGCCGTCACCAACCCGGACCCGACCTTCGCCCCCATCACGTGCCCGGCGGCGGGGGCGTGCATCGTCGTGGGCGGCTACGTGGGGACGGGGGGCCGCGAGGGGGTGGTGGAGACCGATCCCTCGCTCGCCGCCACCACCACCACGGCCACCCTGGCGAAGCTGTCGGCGACGACGGTGTCGTACTCCGCCACGGTGGTGGGCACGACGTCGTCGCCGACGGGGAGCGTGACGTTCAGCGCCGGCCTCGACTCGCTGTGCAGCGCCCCGCTCGTGTCGGGCACGGCCACGTGCAGCGCCGGCCCGCCGTCGGCGTCGTACGTGGTGGCGTCGTACTCCGGTGACGCCACCTCCGCTCCGTCGTTCGGCACGGGGACCCTGCCCGGCCTGCCCGTGGCGGTGCGCCCCTACAACGTGTGGACGGAGTCGACCAAGGTCGACACCCTCTTCCCGGTGGTGCCCCAGGTGATCGTGACCGACAGCACCGGCCGGGGCGTTCCCGGTGTCCTGGTGGGCTTCGCCGTCCCCGCCTCGGGGGCGTCGGCCATGCTCATCGGGTGGCCCTACACCGTCACCAACGCGGCGGGCATCGCCACGTCACCGTGGCCCTTCGCCAACGCCAAGGCGGGGTACTACGACGAGTACGCCTACGCCGCCGGGGTGGGCGGGACCGTCTTCTACATGGCCAACACGAAGAAGTAGGGCCCCGAGCCGGGGCGACCCCGGGCTCAGTGTCCGGCGGAGCCGTCGCCGCCGGTAAGCCACAGGTCGCGGTCATCGGTCGGTGGCGGTGCCGGCCGGGGTGGTGCCGGGGGCGGGTCCGGCGGCGGCACCTGGGGCCCGGTGGTGGGGCCCGGGGCGGCGCCGGCCGTCCCGTCAGGGGTGGGCCGCGCCCCGGCCGGGGGCAGGGGGGCACGGGCGAAGAACCGACGCAGGCGCACCCGGGCCCGGCGGGGGGCGTCCACCAGGATGAGCAGGCCCACGCCGAGCAGGATGAGGACGATGCCGGCCACGGTGGCCAAGCCCACGCCGGCGCCCGAGGCCAGCACCGGGCTCTGCGCAAGCGGGCCGGCCCCGGCCGGCCCCGGGGCGGCGGCGACCACGACGGCCGACAACGCCACCACAAGGGCGGCGCGGGCGACGACGGTCGCCACTCGTCCCATGTGACTCTCCAGCGTGCGAGGCCACCAGCGCCTCATCCGACACCCCCCGGGAGCGGTCCGAACGGCGCCGGCGGCCCGTTTCTCCCTCTTGCTTTGTACACCCTGCAACGGTTGGGGCGTGAAAGGATCTGCCCGTGATCGTGACGGCGGGGCTGTGACCAGCACCCAGTCGGCGCCGGTCCTGGGCCCGGGCGACGCCGGCGCCGAGATGATCCGCACCGTCGCCCTGACCAAGGTCTACCCCGGCACCGACTTCCGGGCCGTGGACGAGCTCAATCTCACCGTGCACGCCGGGGAGATCTTCGGCCTGCTCGGGCCCAACGGGGCCGGCAAGACCACCACGGCGGGCATGCTCACGACCCGGGTGGTGCCCACGTCGGGGTCGGCCCACGTCGGCGGCGTGGACGTGGTGGCCCACCCCGCCCTGGCCAAGCAGCTCCTCGGGGTGGTGTCGCAGCAGAACACCCTGGACCGTCAGCTCGACTGCTTCGAGAACCTCTACTTCCACGGCCGCCTCTTCGGCATGGCCGCCCGCCCCAGTCGCCAGCGGGCCCAGGAACTGCTCGAGCAGTTCCAATTGGCGCGCTGGGCCAAGGCCTCGGTCTACGCCCTGTCGGGGGGCATGGCCCAGCGTCTCATGGTGGCCCGCTCCATCTTCCACCGCCCCGCCGTCCTCTTCCTCGACGAGCCGACATCGGGCCTCGACCCCCAGAGCCGGCTGGCGCTGTGGGACATCCTGGGCGAGCTCAACCGCGACGGCCAGACCATCGTCCTCATGACGCACTACATGGAGGAGGCCGACCAACTCTGCGACCGGGTGGCGATCATGGACCACGGGCGCATCCTCGCCCTCGACACGCCGGCCGGCCTCAAGGACAGCGTGGGGGCCGACACCATCGTCACCGTGCGCACGGCGGGTTCGGGGGCGGGGCTGTCCGACCTCTTGCAGCGCGACATCCAGGGGCTGACGCGGGTGCGTGACCTCGACGACGGCGTCGAGCTGCACGTCCAGGGTGCCTCGGCCGTGCTCCCCCGCGTGGTGGCGGCGGCCGAGCGGGGCGGCTTCGAGGTCGCCGACCTGTCGGTGACCGAGCCCACCCTCGAGACGGTGTTCATCAATCTGACCGGCAAGCACCTGCGCGACACGTGACCGGCCCGTCCACCTCGACCACGTCGGCTTCGGCCCCGGCTGCCCCCGATGCGGCC
>DATJOV010000265.1:0-9839 GCA_035506735.1 Acidimicrobiales bacterium
CAGTGGGGCGTCGGCAGGGGAGGCAGGTGGATCCGGCCCCTCGCCCTGTGGCGATCACCACCCGGACAGCCCTCCTGGGCCAGACCGGCCCTGCTCGCCATCGCCGGCCTCGCCGGATTCACGTACCTGTGGGGCATCGACAACGTCGCTCTGGAGCCCTTCTACGGTGCCGCCGTCCGCAGCATGGGATCGAGCTGGAAGGACTTCTTCTTCGGAGCCCTCGATCCGGCCGGCACCATCTCGCTCGACAAGCTTCCCGGGGCGTTCTGGGTCCAGGCCCTCTTCGTCCGCGTGCTCGGCTTCCACGTCTGGGTCGTGGCCTTGCCACAGGTCGTGGCGGGGGTCCTCACGATCCTCGTGCTCTATCGGACGGTGTGTCGCGTCCTGGGCCCGAAAGCGGGGATCGTCGCCTCCGCCATCGTCGCCGCCAGTCCCGTCAGCGCCCTGCTCAATCGCGGGAACGTGTCCGATCCGCTGCTGGTCCTCCTCACTGTGCTCGCCGCGGATGCCGCGCTCCGGGCCACCACGAGCGGGCGACGCACCAGCCTGATGCTGGCGGCAGTGTGGGTGGGCCTCGCCTTCCAGACCAAGATGGTCCAGGCGTGGTTGGTGCTCCCGGCGTTGTTCGGTGTCTATCTCTTCGCATCGCCGTCCTCGCTGCGCCGCCGCATGGCCGACACCTCCCTGGCCCTGGTGGTGGTCGTGGTGATCTCCCTGAGCTGGATGACCGTGGTCACGTTGGTGCCGGCCCACGACCGACCCTTTGTCGACGGGACGACGGACGACTCCGTCTACGCCCAGGTCTTCGTGTACAACGGTTGGTCCAGGGTGGGCCTCCCGCTGGCGGCGGGTACGGCGGTGCACGGGACCGAGGCGTTCGTCCGGGCCATTGCCGCCTCGCACTCCCAGGTCGGCACGTTTCGCATCGGCGCCTCCCCCCAACGCCTGCTCGTCGGCCCCCTGGGCCGCGACGACGCCTGGTTGCTCCCCGCCGCACTGGTCTCGATGGTCGGTGTCCTGTGGCGCCGACGGTCGGAGCCCCGCACCGACCCCGTCCGGGCGTTGACCGTGCTCTGGGGCGGGTGGCTCGTGATCCTGGGCGTCTTCTTCAGTGTCGGGGCGTTCGTGAACTCCTACTACACGGCGGCACTGATCCCCGCCGTGGCCGTCCTGTGCGCCGGTGGGTGGGTCGCCGCGGCGAAGGTGTGGCCGGGAACCGCTCGGCTGCGCTCGTTGCTCGCGGTCCTCGTCGTGGGTTCGGGGCTCTACGCCGTGGCCCTGCTCCCCGCCGGCGCCGGGCTTCGCTCGTGGCTCGTTCCGGTCATCGCCGCCGTGGCCGTGGTGGCCGGGGCGGCCGTGTTGTTCGGTTCCGCTCTGCGGTCGCGGTGGCGCGTCGGTCGCGCCCCGCTGGTCGTGGCCGTGGTGTCCCTCCTCGTGGCGCCTCTGGTCGCCACCGTCGACGTCGTGTACGACGACCTCGGATCGTTTTCCACGCCCTACCAGTCGGCCATCGCCACGGCCGGGACCACCACGGCACTGCAGCGGTTCCAGGCCGATGCCGCCGCCGTCGGGCGCGCCTACGTTCGCGATGTCCCTGCCGGCGGCATCGTCATGGCCATGGACACCTCGGCCCTGGCGTCGGGGTTCATCATGGTCACAGGCCGGGAGTTCCTGCCCATCGGCGGATTCTCGGGCCGGGCCCCGTCACCGACCCTCGGGACGCTGCAGGCGCTCGTCCACAGCGGCCGGCTCCACACCTTCCTCCTGCCGGTACGGCCGGCGGGGGACGACCCGCGCCTGCGGTGGATCCGGGCCCACTGCCTCTCGGGTGTCGTCTATCCCTACACCGGTGGCGTCGAGTTGGGGTACTTCGAGTGCTGATCCGGTCGGGCCCCGGGGGGGTGCCCGATCAGCGCCAGCCGCCGTCGGGGCGCCGGTCGTTGCCACCGGAGCCGCCGTTGCGGTACCCGTCGTAGCCCGTGCCGCCCCGATAGTCCCGGGGGGAGGGTCCCGTAGCCGTCGACGTCGTGGAGGGTCCGGGTCCGGCGAAGCAGCGCACCGAGAGCCATCCGAGCCCCACCGGGCACGTCGTCGGAGGCTCCACGATCTCGGTGGCGATCCCCGTGGTCGAGCTGGAGGGGGCGTTCCGGGCGTCACCGGAGTACGTCGCCTGCCAGAAGAAGACGCCGGTGGGCAGGGTGACCGGATTCGAGGTCGGCACCGTCCCGCCGGTGACGGTCACCTGGCCTCCCGAGGCGACAGGGACCCACCACCAGTTGTTCCACGAGCTGTCGCTGAAGAGCCCGAATCCGTGGAAGAACGGGAAGGTGAGCCCGTAGACGGTGTAGCTCACGGTGCCGCCGGCACTCGAGACGTTGGCGCCACTGAGCGTGGCCCGTTCCGTCACGGCGGTCCCCGAGGGCACCACGATGGTCCCGCCGGTCTGACCGGCTCCGGACAGGACGGCGGTGATGGTCACTGGCGATCCCGTCGAGGTGGTCGTGGTGGTCGACCCCGGAGAGGTCGTCGTGGTGGAGGTGGGCGTGGTCGTGGTGGTCGTGGTGGTGGAGCTGGTGGCGATCACGGGGGCGATCGATGCCACCGACGGGGTCGAGGTGGTGATCCCCGAGGGCGTGATGGTGTCGTCCGGGTAGGCCGAGCACGTCAGCGTCAGGGGCGTGCCCCCGACCTCGATGGTGATGGAGGCGGACGGGTCCTCCGTCACGGTGACGGTGCTCCCCGTCGCCGTGAAGGGCCCGACCGTCTCGGGAGCCGACGGGAGCTTGAGGGTGATGCCCGAGGCGGGCACCGGAGAGGGGATCGGGACGTTGAAGTCGAACGGGCCCACCGGGGTGGCGGCCGGCGTGGCCCCGCTGGCATCGACCTTGGCCGAGGCCGACCCGGTCAGGGTGGAGCCCAGCGCCGCAGCGGCCTGCGCCAGTGACTGGGGCAGGTTCACCGTCGTCTGGTAGCCGGAGAGGCTGAACGTCTGGCCCGACCCCGGGCTGGCCGGCGACAGCGAGCCCGTGGTGACCGCTCCGTTGAGCACGACGTTGCCCACCGGGGTACCGGGGCAGAACAGCTCGTACGAGGCGGTCACGCCCGTGCCCGGTCCCGACGTCGTGGTCGTGGTCGTGGGTGTGGTCGTCGTCGTGGTCGTCGGTGTGGTCGTCGTCGTGGTGCTGGGGGTCGTGGTGGTCGTGCTCGACGGGGTCGTCGTCGTGGTCGGCGCCGTCGTGGTGCTGCTGGGGGTGACGGTGGTGGTGCTGGCCGGCGCCGTCGAGGTCGTGGAGGAACTCGCCGACGAGGTGGTGGTGGAGGTGGGCGCGGTCTCACCGGCGAACAGGATGGTCGCCGTCGCCGTGTCCCCCGCCTCGTCGCCGTAGCTGAGGGTGCAGGTCACCCCGGCGGCCTGCTGGGCCGGGGTTGGGGGGCACGGGTACTTGGCGGCGTCGCTCGATGGGCTGTTCCCGGCGCTGTCCTTCGCCGGGCACTTGGTGGCCGAGGTGGAGGTGCCGCACGGCGGGCCGGTGGTGCCCTGGACGACGGCGAAGGTGGTCGAGACAGCCCCCGTCGAGCTCGTGACGACCAGCTTGGACAACGAGATGGGCGTGCAGCTCACCGGGACGGACTGGCTCACGGGCGAGGGCAGGGCCGCCGTGGGCTGCGAGGCGTCGCCGTTGCACTCGAGCACGTTGCCGATGGAGCTCTTGGAGAACCCGCTGCCCATGATGGTCACGGTCTGGCCGTTGGTGAGCCCGGTATCGGGCGACACCGTGATGGAGGCCGCCGCGAAGGCGCTCAGGGAGGTGCCCACGAGCACGCCACCGGCCACCACGAAGGTGGAGGCGAGCAGGGCCAGCACTGCCACGGGCCGGGGCCGCCCGCAGCTCCGGGCCGTCGCACTCGGCAACCGGCGTGACAGTCGACGTAGACCGGACATGGACCTACCCCCAGCGTGCTCGGATCCTCGCATCGCGCCCGTGGCCACGACGAGGCCCTCGGCCCTCCCCTACCCGCCACCGGGGCCGGCACAAACGGGGGCCGCCCGCGTTCGCGCCACGGGCGCAGCCACCGGTGCGGTTCGTCCACGCACCTTGACGCAATCGCGCCACGACGGGCCGGCGCCGACTGTTGCGCCGGGCCGACGCCCCCTCCTACGCTCCGGGCCGGTGCCCACGGAACGCCGAGTCCGCCGGCTCCTGCGCCGGTGGCGTCGTCGCTACCCGTTCCCCTCCGAATGGGTCGACGACCGGGCCAACCGCCAGTGCCGCCGGAGCGAGACGGCATGGTTGGCCCGGTTCGCCGGTGTCGACGGGCTCAAGCGGCGCGACGTGCGCGCCCTGGCGACGTGGGCATTTGCCCGGGATCCGGTCCGCCTGCAGGCGGCGCTGGCGGGGACGGCGTCGCCCTCGGCGTGGGGGCACGCCCGCCGACGGATCAGGCGGGCCCTGGCCGCCGCCCACGCCAGCGAGGCGCTCGACCTGGTGCTTGCCTCCCACGGCGGCGTCGAGGGGTGGGACGTCGAGGTCGCCACGATGGTGCTCGCCAGCTGCCGTCCCGAGGACTACGCCGCCCTCGACACTCGCCGCCTCCAGGCCCTCGAGGGGCTGTCGCTCCTCACCCCCCGCCAACCGGGGCGGGTCGAGCGCGAGGACTGGCTGCCCTACCTGCAGGCCTGCCGGCGCCTGACGCGTCTCACCGACCTGTCGCTGCGCGACGTGCAACGTGCCCTCTGGGCCGCCGCCGACGGGGTGGGCGAACTCCCCGAGCGGCGTCCGCCGAGGGCCGTGCCCGGGGCGTCGGGGGGACGCAGCACCCGCTGAGTCCTCGTCCGGACGCGGTGGCCTGCCCGGCGGGGCGGGCCCGATCAGGCTGCCGGAGCGCGCTGGTGGGGGCCGTCCTGGGCCGGGCCCGGAGGGTGCGTGGCCTCGAGGGTGGCGGCCGGTGCCACCTGGTGCAGGAGCTCCTCGGCCTCGATCAGCCAGCGCTCGAGCGCGACGCGCCGCAGTCGGAGTGTCGTCATGACGGTCCTCCCATCGCCGTGGCGTTCGCACCTTGCCCGGGGGCAGGTTGCGGCGGAGTCGACGGGCCACGTCCCTCGTCCGCTCTGGATGGACACCCTCACACTACCGCCCCTGCACCGCCCCGCATACACTGGCGCCCATCGGGTGGCAATTCCTCTTCGGTGCGGCGCTCATCGTCATCGGCCTGGTCCTCCTCGCCCTGGTGGACGCCCCCCGCCGCTTGCTGCACCGGCTGGGCGGTCTGCGCCGTGTCCCCGGCCAGCCCCCCGGGGCTGGCGGACCGGGCACCGCTGCCGCCCCCGGGGGAGCACCGCCGCCCGGGCCGGAGGTCCCCGCGCCGGAGGGAGCCGACCCGTCCGGCGCCGCGCCTCTGCCGATGGCGCCCTCGGCTCCGGTCCACCCGCCCGCGCCGGCCCCGCCCGCCCCCGGGGTGGCCCCGCCACCGCCGATCGGCCCGGCGGCCGGGGGTTCCGGCGCCGGGGCACCGGACCCGGCCGGCTTGTGGGCCCGGCCCGGCGCCGACCGGCGGTGATCGGGCTCGAACCCATCGGCTGGGTCCACAGCTCGCGCACCGAGGCCGTCGACGACGACTGGGACGCCGTCGTCTCGACCATCGACCTCGATCCCCGTCGCTTCGGCCCGGCCGCGTTGCAGGGTCTCGAGGCCTTCAGCCACATCGACGTGGTGTTCCTCTTCGACCGCGTCGGTCCCGAGGACGTCGAGACCGGGGCGCGTCACCCCCGGAGCAATCCGCACTGGCCCGAGGTGGGCATCTTCGCCCAACGGGCCAAGATGCGCCCCAATCGGCTCGGCGTCACCACCTGTGCCCTGCGTGCGGTGGAGGGGCTCACGCTCTCGGTCCGGGGGCTCGACGCCATCGACGGCACGCCGGTGCTCGACATCAAGCCCTACATGGTCGAGTTCGGCCCCCGTGGTGCCGTGCACCAACCGGCGTGGTCCGGCGAGCTCATGCGCGGCTACTGGCGCTCCGGTTCGGACGCCCCCACCGACAGGTGAGCGACCCCACCCCGGCCGCCGCCGGGGTGGGGTCGATGTGACCAGTGCCACCTGGTGCATCCGACGTCATAGTGCCCCACCGGGCACCGGCTCCATCCCAAGAATTGATGATTGACACCGGCCGGCTGCGGGGGTCCTGAGACCGGCACACGGCGTCGGCCTTCCCCGGTGCGCCCACGGGCGGAGGTGCTCAGATCAGAAGAAGGCGGCCTCGTCGATGCGCTTCATGACATCGTCGTCGAGCTGGGCCGCCACCTCGAGGGCCAGCATGTTCTCCCGCACCTGCTCGGCCCGGCTGGCCCCGGTGATCACGGTGGAGACGTTGGGATTCTTGGTGCACCAGGCGATGGCCATCTGGGCCAGGGTGCAGCCGAGTTCGTCGGCGATGGCCTTGAGGGCGCCCACCCGCTTGTTGCGCTTGGGATCGGTCAGCATGCCCTGCAGCCACTCGTAGCCGGGAAGGCTCCCCCGGCTGCCCTCGGGGACCCCGTCGATGTACTTGCCGGTGAGGAGTCCCGAGGCGAGGGGGCTCCAGGTGGTGAGGCCGAGGCCGATCTCGCTGTAGAGCCGGGCGTACTCCCAGTCGACCTTGCGGCGCTCGAAGATGTTGTACTGGGGCTGCTCCATGACCGGCTTGTGCAGGTTGTGCCGCTCGGCGATCTCCCACGCGGCCCGGATCTCGTCGGCGGCCCACTCCGACGTGCCCCAGTACAGGGCCTGGCCCGAGCTCACGATGTCGGACATGGCCCACACCGTCTCCTCGATCGGGGTCTCGGGGTCGGCGCGGTGGCAGAACAGGAGGTCCACGAAGTCGAGGTCGAAGCGCTCGAGCGATCCCTCGACGGCCTGCAGGAGGTACTTGCGGTTGAGGGTGTTGCGCATGTTGACCTCGTCGTGGATCCCCCAGAAGACCTTGGTGGACACGACGTAGCTGTGGCGGGGCCACCCCTGGCGGGCCAGGGCCTTGCCCATGATGCGCTCGGACTCGCCCCCCGAGTAGGACTCGGCGTTGTCGAAGAAGTTCACCCCGGCATCGTGGGCGGCCCCGATGCAGTCGGCCGCCAACCCGTCGTCGAGCTGGGGACCGAAGGTGACCCACGACCCGAACGACAGCACGCTCACCTTGAGCCCCGAACGGCCCAGACGTCGGTACTCCATCTCCATGGCATGCGCTCCTTGCACGAGGGACAGCGGGACCCGGCCGGCGGCACGGAGAGCCGTGCCTGACGGACCGGGCGACGACCCAAGCTAGGGGGTGCCGGGCGGGACGCCAACACGGCGCCCCCGGGTCAGGGCCGGCCCGCCCCCACCAGCCCGTCGCCCCAGATGGGCTGGATCTGCACGTCCTGCCCGGTCTGGGGGGCGTCGACCACGTCGCCCCCGCCCACGTACATACCGACGTGGCTGACCCCGCCGCCGTAGCCCCAGAACACGAGGTCCCCGGGCTCGAGGTCGGCCAGGGGGATGTGGGGGATGGCGTCGTACTGGGCGGCGGCGGTGCGGGGCAGGCCGACCCCGGCCACGCCCCAGGCCCACTGGGCCAGGCCCGAGCAGTCGAAGCCGTGCCCGGGACTCTCCCCGCCCCAGACGTAGGGGACGCCGATCTGGCTCTCGGCCGCCGCCACGGCCCGGGCCGCCCCGTCGGCGGTGGGGAGGTTGGCGAGCAGCCCCCCTCCGCCCGAGCCCCCTCCGCCCGAGCCGCCCCCTCCGCCCGAGCCCCCCGAGGCGCTCGAGGCGTTCTGGGCCGCCACCGAGGCCGCCACCTGGGCCTCGAAGCGGGCGTGGGCGGCGGCGGCCTGAGCCGCCTCCTGCTGGGCCACCAGCGTGGCGATCCGGCCCTGGACCCGGCTGAGGAGGGCCTCCTGGGACGACACCGTCGCCTCGGCCTGCTGGCGGGTGCTGGCCACCTGGGCCAGCACCGCCTGGGCCTGGCCCTGGGCGTTCTGGAGGGCCGTCTCCTGGACGGCGAGGTGGGTCTGGGCCACGTCGAGGGCGTCGATGGCGCCGCTCAGGTCCCCGCTCGCCACCGACTGGTACTCGTCTGCGGCCGTGGCCTGCTCCGCCCCCGAGGCGAAGAGGGACTGCAGCCCGGAGTCGGTGCTGCCGTTCATGTAGGCGGCCACCGCCTCCTGGCGCAGGGTCTGCTGGTCGGAGCCCACCGTGGCCTGGTCCTGGCTCACGGTGGCCCTGATCTGGGCCACCTGCTGGGCCAGCTGTTGGGCCCGCACCTCGGCCCCGTCGTACTCCTGGGACACCACGTCGAGGTGGTGCTGGTCGGCGCTCAGGGCGGCCGTGATCTGGCTGGCCTCGGCCTCGGCCGTGCCGATGGGGTCGGCGGCGGCGGGCCGTCCCGACCACGAGACGAGGGCCGAGCAGAGCACCGTGAGGACAGCTCCGCCGGTCACCGTGGCGCGTCGCAACCACCGTGACGATCGGCTTGACGGAACCGTCGAGGAAAACTCGACGCCAGTCACAATGGAGCTACGGCTTAGCAAGCGGGCTGCGGTCCCGGCAAACGCCGGCCCTTGGCGGCGCCACGCGATACCTGCTCTACCAGGGTGTTGTTGCTGATGAGGTCAATGTGGCATGGCTCAGGCCGAGCGGGGCAGGTCGCCCGGCGCCCACCCGGGGGTCGGCGGGGGCGAGGTCGGGGCCGTCTGGGCCCGCAGGGCGGCCAGCTCGACCGCCACCACCGCCTCGTGCTCGTCGAAGTCGAGCTTGGCCGCCCTGGGGCTCCACCGTCCCCGCACGGCGAAGATGAGGACGAGGAAGACGAGCTGGCCGGCGGCGCACACCCACCACCACCGCTTCCACTCGTTGCCCGAGGCCTTCTGGGCCGGGACGATGAGCGGCTCGACCCGCAGGAGGGCGGCCAGCTGGGGCGACGAGGCCCCCACGGCCCGGATCTGGGCGCCCGAGACGGCCCGGCCGTCCTGGATGTCGAGGGCCAGGGGCGAGAAGGCCAGCAGCCCCTCGATCTGGGGCTTGAGGGCGGCGGGCACCGCCGCCATGCCGGCCATGACGTCGTGGTGGCGGTCGTAGGCGCGCAGCATGTCGGCCAGGGCGCGCCCGGGGGCGGCGGGCTGCATGGCGTCCAGGGCGGCGAGCACCGGGGCCGGGGCCGGGGCGGGGTGGGTGTTGCCCGCCGCGGGCACGTAGGGCCTCGCCGCCTGGAGCGTCTGGAGATCGGTGGCGGCCACCTGGTGGTCGACGAGGGTGGTGGAGGTGGTGATGACCATGGGCAGGGCCACGAACGAGACGGCCACCACGATGCGGAGCACCCAGCCCCACACCGCCAGCCCCGACGCCACCAGGGCCGGGTTGTGGGCCTCGACGGTCTCGGTGTAGGCCGCCATCCAGGGCGTGTAGGCGGCGCCGATGAACAGGCCGAGGAGCACCACCACGGCCACGTTGTCGTCGTAGGCGGCGGAGGGATGGTCGATCTGCAGGAGCATGACCACGGTCATGACGAAGGTGCCCACCGCTCCCAGGGCCATGAAGGGCTTGCGCACCCGGAGCCGGTCCGACAGCAGGCCCACCACCACGAGGGCCACGGCATCGACGGTCCAGTACCAGGTGTTGATGCCGTTGGCCTGGGCCGTGGTGCGGTTGAAGACGACCACCCAGTACAGGGTGAGGACGCTCACCGAGGCGAAGTAGACGAGCAGGAAGACCGAGATCCCGAAGGACGAGGCCAGGAGGTCGAGGCGCAGGGTGGCGCGCCAGGGGTGGGCGGTGGCCTTGCCGGGGTCGATGCCCCGGGCCCGGGCCTCGACCAGGGCCCGCTCGTCCTCG
>DATJOV010000266.1:0-4925 GCA_035506735.1 Acidimicrobiales bacterium
GAGTCCATTTCGGCCACCAGACGCGCCGATGGAACCCGAAGATGAAGCGCTACATCCTGGGTGAGCGCAACGGGATCTATCTGATCGATCTCCGCAAGACCCTGGGCGGTGTCGAGTCCGCCTACACGTTCGTTCGCGACCTGGTGGCAAACGGCGGCACGATCCTGTTCGTCGGCACGAAAAAGCAGACCCAGGACCCGATTGCCGAGTACGCCAACTCCTGTGGCATGCCCTATGTCAACGAGCGCTGGCTCGGCGGGATGCTGACCAACTTCACCACCATCTCGTCGCGGGTGGGCAAGCTGCGGGAATACGAGGGCATGGAGCGGGCCGGCGACTTCGAGGCCATGCCCAAGAAGGAGGCCCTGCGCCACCGCCGGGAGCTCGAGAAGCTGCGCCGCAACCTGGGTGGCATCCGGGACCTGGACCGCCTGCCCGACACCATCTTCGTGATCGACACCAAGAAGGAGCACATCGCCGTCACCGAGGCCAACAAGCTGGGCATGCCCATCGTGGCCGTGGTGGACACCAACTGCGACCCCGACGTCATCACCCACGTGATCCCCGGCAACGACGACGCCATCCGCTCCGGCACCCTCATGTGCCGGGTCATGGCCGAGGCCGTCATCGAAGGCCGGTGGGTGGCCGAGCACCGGGCCAAGTCCCAGCCCGCCCCGCCCCCGACCGCCGCCTCGGCGCCCCGGCGGGGCTCGGGCCCGACCGGCCCCCGACCCGGCCCCCGCCCCGGCCCGTCCGGGACCGCCCCCGTGGCGGGCAACGCCCCCGTGGCCGGCAACGGCGGGGGGCCCGCACCACGGCCCCCGGCCCCGCCCGCCCCCCAGGCTCCCGCCCCCCAGGCGCCCGTGGCCGAGGCGCCCCCGGCCGAGGCTCCCGCCCCTGAGGCGCCCGTGACCGAGGCACCCCCGGCCGAGGCACCCGTGGCCGAGGCGCCCCCGGCCGAGGCGCCCGCCCCTGAGGCTCCCGTGGCCGAGGCGCCCGTGACCGAGGCCGCCCCGGCCGGTCCCCCCGCCGGCTCCGAGGCCACCCCCACCACGGGCGAGGTCTGACCGATGCCCGAATTCACGGCCAAGGACGTCCAGGCCCTGCGCAAGGCCACCGGTGCCGGGATGCTCGACGCCAAGCGCGCCCTCGAGGAGTCGGGGGGCGACCAGGAAAAGGCGGCCCAGCGGCTGCGTGAGCAGGGGCTGGCCGGGGCGGCCAAGCGCTCGGACCGCGAGGCCTCCCAGGGGGCGGTGGCCCTGGCCGTGGCCGGCCAGGTGGCCGCCATCGTGGAGCTGCGGTGCGAGACCGACTTCGTGGCCAAGGCCGAGAGCTTCGTGAACCTCACCGACGAGCTGGCCCAGCTCGTGGCCGAGCGGGGCGAGGCCGCCACGGCCGAGCGGGCCGACGCCATCGACGACCTCAAGACCACCCTCAAGGAGAACATCTCGGTCGGCCAGGTGGTCCGCTTCGAGATCGGCCCGGACTCCGAGGTCGGCACCTACCTCCACATGCAGTCGGGCCGGGGCGTGAACGCCGTGCTGGTCGAGATGCGGGGGGCGAGCGAGGAACTGGCCCACGACGTGGCCGTGCACGTGGCCTTCGCCCGGCCCCAGTACCTGCGGCGCGAGGACGTGCCCCAGGCCGAGGTGGACGCCGAGCGGGCCACACTGGAGACCATCTCCCGCAACGAGGGCAAGCCCGAGGCGGCCCTCCCCAAGATCGTCGAGGGCCGCATCAACGGCTGGTTCAAGGAGCGGGTGCTGCTCGAGCAGCCCTACGCCCGCGACGAGAAGCGCACCATCGCCCAGCTCGTCGGCGGCGCCGAGATCGTCCGCTTCGCGCAGGTCGTTGTCGGCGGCTGAGGACGCAGCGGTCGGCGTGGTGTCGGGCGTGGCGGCCCCGAGGGGCAAGCGCCGGCGGCTCGTCCTCAAGATGTCGGGCGAGGCGCTGGCCTCCTCGGCCTCGGACGAGACCATCGACGCCGCCGTGGTGGAGCGCCTGGCGGGGGAGATCGCCCGAGCCCCGGCCGAGCTCGACATCGAGCTGGCGGTGGTGGTGGGCGGGGGCAACATCTGGCGGGGGACGACGGGGGAGCTCCAGGGTCTCGACCGCACCACCTCGGACACGATGGGGATGCTGGCCACGGTCATCAACGCCCTGGCCCTCCAGAACGCCGTGGAGCGCCACGGCCAACCCACCCGGGTCCTGTCGGGCATCACCATGGCCGAGGTGGCCGAGCCCTACATCCGCCGACGGGCCGTGCGGCACCTGGAGAAGGGGCGGGTGGTGCTCTTCGCCGCCGGCATGGGCAACCCCTACTTCACCACCGACACCGCCGCCGCCCTCCGGGCGGCCGAGATCGAGGCCGACCAACTCCTCAAGGGGACCCACTCCGGGGTGGACGGCGTCTACAGCGCCGACCCCAAGCTCGACCCCTCGGCCCGGCGCTACGACGAGCTGACCTTCATGGACGTGGTCAACCAGGACCTCCGGGTCATGGACCTCACCGCCGTGACCTTCTGCAAGGACAACCACCTCCCGGTCCTGGTCTTCGACCTGATGGGGCCCGGCAACCTCCACCGTGCCCTGGCCGGCGAGGAGATCGGTACGCTGATTCGATGATGGACGACGAGCTCTCGGCGGTGGTCCTGGACGATGCCCGCGAGCGGATGGAGAAGGCGGTCGCCCACACCCAGTCGGAGTTCGCCGGGGTCCGCACCGGGCGGGCCACCACCGCCCTGGTCGAGCACCTCAGGGTCGACGTCTACGGGGCCGAGGCGGAGCTGCGCACCATCGCCGGCCTGAGCGTCCCCGAGGCCCGGCTCCTCGTCATCTCCCCCTACGACAAGTCGACGGTCGGGGTCATCGAGAAGGCCATCCAGGCCTCGGATCTGGGCATCACCCCGTCCAACGACGGGACCGTCATCCGCCTGGCCTTCCCCCCGCTCACCGAGGAGCGGCGCAAGGAGCTGGTGAAGGTGGTCCGCCACAAGGCGGAGGAGGGCCGGGTGGCGGTGCGCAACCTGCGGCGGACGGCCCGCCACGAGCTCGAGGGGCTCGAGCACGACGGGGAGCTGTCCTCGGACGGGCTCGAGCGGGTGGAGCGCGACCTCGACAAGCTCACCCACGACATGGTGGCCGCCATCGACAAGCTCCTCGCCCACAAGGAGCAGGAGCTCCTCGAGATCTGAGGGAGCCGGACCCGGACCCCCGGGCCGGTGGGGAGGCGACGTGGACGATCGAGACCAAGACGAGCCCGAGGACGAGTTCTACGAGGAGCCCGTCACCGAGCGCGTGCGGATCATCGGCGCCCAGCCCGCCGGGGTCATGGCCGGGCAGGACCACGCTCCCGACGAGGACGGCCCCGACGGGCCCGACGCCGAGGGCGGTCCCGGGGGCCAGGGCGCCCTCGAGTTCGACGCCCCGGGGGGCGGACCCGGTGCCGAGGGGGGTGCCGCAGGGGCGGCGGTGGGGCCGCTCGACGCCGACCGGGCCGGGCGCTCGGCCCCGTCGGGCCGCAACGGGGGCGATCCCCTGGCCCACGCCCCCGCCACGGCCGAGGGGCCGGCCGTCCCCGACATGCCCCACTGGACCGACCCCCCCACGGGCCAGGTCCCGGCCGTGCTCGACCGCCGGGGGGAGGACGACGACGAGCAGTGGTCGGCCCGGGGTGACACCGGCCCGGCGTGGCGTGAGCACCAGCACGAGTGGGACGACAGCGGCTTCGACCCCTCCCTCCTGGCTGACGACGAGACCAGGGTCGGGGCCCTGGAGGAGACGCCGGTGGAGGAGCGTCGGCCGTGGGAGTTCGACGACTTCGACACGGGCCGGACCCCGGCCGTGCGCCACGACGAGCCCGAGGAGCGGGTGACGGCCCCGGCCACGGTCCGCCCCGAGGAGCGGCGCTCGGACGCCGGGACCACGTTCCACCCCGAGACCCCGGCCGCGGCCGCGGCGGCGGTGGCCGAGATCGAGGTGGGCGTGGAGTCCGAGCGGGGCGTGGCCTCCATCAGCTCCTCGCCCCTGCGCCTCGGCGGCCGGGACCACGGGCTGGGCGCCGCCCCGCCCGCCGCCCGGGGCGGCCTCCTGCGTTCGGGACCCCGGCCCCCCGCCCCCGACGGGGAGGGACCGGGCCGGGACGTGCCGGTGGCCATCGCCACCGGGCTGGGCGTGGCCCTCCTGGCCGTGGTGTGCTTCGAGCTCGGCACGGTGGCCACCGTGGCCCTGACCACCGTGGTGGTGGGCCTGGCGGCGGCGGAGTTCAACAAGGCGCTGCGCCGGGCCAAGCGCCGCCCCGCCGCCCTGGTCCTCTTGGTGGCCACGGTGGGCACCATGATCGCCGCCTACGTCAAGGGGCCCACCGCCGTGCCCTTCGTCGTGGCCCTCACGGTGATGACGACCATGGTGTGGTACCTGGTGGGGACGGACCGGGGCTCGGCGGTCGAGGGGATGGCCGTCACCCTCTTCGGCTACGTCTGGATCGGGGTGCTGGGGTCCTTCGCCGCCCTCATGCTGGCCCCGAGCCAGTACCCCCACCGCCACGGGGTGGCCTTCATGCTGGGGGTGGTGGTGGCCTGCGTCGGCGCCGACGTGGGGGCGCTGGCCGTCGGTTCCTGGCTGGGCCGCCATCCCATGGCCCCCACCGTGAGCCCCCGCAAGACGTGGCAGGGCTTCGTGGGGGGAGCGGTGCTGGCCGTGGCCCTGTCCGCCGCCGTGACGGGCCAGGTCCACCCCTGGACGGTGGAGAAGGCGGCCCTGCTGGGACTGGTGGCGGCGGTGGTGGCCGGAACCCGACCACGCACCTCCTCCACCGATCTCGCATCGCCGACGACGACGACCTGGGGGTGGAACTCCTTCGCCTGTTCGACCAGGACATCGACGGACCGCTGCACCGCCAGGGCGTAGACGGCGAAACGGTCGGG
>DATJOV010000267.1:0-4110 GCA_035506735.1 Acidimicrobiales bacterium
GCCCGTCCCCGGGCCCGCTCCTCGGGGGGGGCGGGGGGCGGGGGTCCCTCGGCGCCGGCGCGCCACGAGGGCACGGCGGCGTGCAGCAGCCGCCCCCGGGGGGCGGCGTGGCGGGGCCGGCCCCTCACCCGCCGGTCCGGCCCGGGGCCGACGCCGTGGACAGGGCGGACCCGCCGGGGAAGGCGGCCGACTCGCCCAGCTCGTCCTCGATGCGCAGGAGCTGGTTGTACTTGGCCACGCGGTCCGAGCGGGCCGGGGCCCCGGTCTTGATCAGCCCGCAGTTGGTGGCCACGGCCAGATCGGCGATGGTGGTGTCCTCGGTCTCCCCCGAACGGTGCGAGATCTGGCACGTGTAGGCCACCCGCCGGGCCATGTCCATGGTGTCGAGCGTCTCGGTCAGCGTCCCGATCTGGTTGACCTTGATGAGGATGGAATTGGCCACGCCCCGCTCGATCCCCTCGGCCAGGCGCCGGCGGTCGGTGACGAAGATGTCGTCGCCCACGAGCTGCACCGAGCGCCCCAGCGCCGCCGTGAGGGCGGCCCAGCCCTCCCAGTCGTCCTCGGCCATGCCGTCCTCGAGCGAGACGATGGGATAGCGGCTGCAGAGGTCCACCCAGTACCCCACCATCTCCTCGGGCCGCAGCCGCCTGCCCTCGCCGGCGAGGTCGTAGACGCCGTCGCGGAAGAACTCGCTGGCGGCGGGGTCGAGGGCGATGGCCACCTCGTCGCCCGGGACGCGTCCGGCCGCCTCGATGGCCTCCACCAGGATGCCGATGGCGGCCTCGTTGGTGGGCAGGTCGGGGGCGAAGCCACCCTCGTCCCCCACGGTGGTGGACAGCCCCCGCCCTTTGAGCACCGTGGCCAGGGCGTGGTAGGTCTCCGCCCCCCAGCGCAGGGCCTCGGACCACGAGGCCGCCCCGACGGGCATGATCATGAACTCCTGGAAGTCGATGGTGTTGTCGGCGTGGGCCCCCCCGTTCACCACGTTCATCCCCGGGAGGGGCAGCACGTGGGCGTTGGCCCCGCCGATGTAGCGGAACAGGGGGAGCCCGGCGTCGACGGCGGCGGCCCGGGCCACGGCCAGCGAGGCCCCCAGCACGGCGTTGGCCCCCAGGCGGGCCTTGGTGGGCGTCCCGTCCAGGTCCACCAGGGCCATGTCCACGCCCCGCTGGTCGTAGGCGTCGAAGCCGGCCAGCACGGCGGCGATCTCGCCGTTCACGTGCTCGACGGCCCCGAGGACGCCCTTGCCCCCGAAGCGCTCCCCCCCGTCGCGCCACTCCGAGGCCTCGTGCGCACCGGTGGACGCCCCCGAGGGGATGATGGCCCGACCGCCCGCACCGCTGTCGAGGACGACCTCGACCTCCACGGTCGGATTCCCACGCGAGTCCAGGACCTCGCGCCCTCTGACGTGCTCGATCGTCGTCATCGTTGCTACCCCTGTTGTAGGTGTTGTAGAAGTTACTCGGTGCCCCCTGCGGGCCCGCGGAGCGCCCCGTCCTCGGCCGGGGGGTCGCCGGGCGCGGCGGTGACCGTCCCGCCGCCGGCGGCCTCGGCCGCCCGCAGGCGGTCCCGGAAGGCCAGGGCGGCCCGGCGCAGGGCGCTCTCGGGGTCCACCCCGGCCTGCCGGGCCCCGTCGGCCAGGGCGAAGAGCAGGTCGCCCACGGCGGCGACGGTGGCGGGCGGGGCCTCGAGCGTCTCCCCCGAGGCGCCGGGTCCCCCCTCCTGCGACCGGGCCAGGGCGGCCAGACCGGTGTCGACCAGGCGCCGCCGCTCGTCGGCGCCGGGGCCCTCGAGGCCGAGCGAGGCCGCCTTGCGCTGGAGCTTGGCCGCCAGGGCCAGGGCCGGCAGGGCGCCCGGGATGCCGTCGGTGACGCTGGTGCGGCCCTTCTCGGCCTTCTTCAGGACCTCCCACCGGGCCGCCACCTCCTCCGGGGTGTCGGCCTCGGCGTCGCCGAAGACGTGGGGATGGCGGGCCACCAGCTTGGTCCGCAGGGCGTGGGCCACGTCGGCCATGGTGAACCAGCCCGTCTCGGCCGCCAGGCGGGCGTGGAAGTAGACCTGGAAGAGGAGGTCGCCCAGCTCCTCCTCCAGGTGGGCCACGGCCTCGGGGGGGACGTCGGGCTCGGCCCCGGCCACGGCCTCCACGGCGTCGAGGGCCTCGTAGGCCTCCTCCAGGAGGTGGCGCCCGAGCGAGCCGTGGGTCTGGAGGCGGTCCCAGGGGCAGCGCTGGCGCAGGGTCCGCACCAGCTCGTCCAGGGCCACGAGCTCGGCCCCCACCGGGGGGGCCAGCGCCGGGACCCACACCGAGGTCAGGTGGTCGGGCTCGAGGGTCCGGTCCAGCTCCGACCACGCCACCTCCACCACCCGCTCGTCGTCCAGGCCGAGATGGTGCAGGAGCACGGCGCGCCGCCCGGCGTCCTCCCCGGCCAGGTCGTCGGCGGCCAGCTTGACGGCGGACAGGACGGCCCGGGCGTGGCACTGCCCCACCAGCAGCGGGCCCCGCTCCCCCGCCGCCCCGGCGGCGAAGTCGGTGCCGTCCACCAGGCGCACCCCGGCCTCGAGGGGGTCGACGCCGAGGCGGGCCCAGGCCAGGTCGAGAAAGGACAGGGCCGGCACGACCTCGGTGCGGACGCGGGGATCGGCCCGCAGGAGCGTCACGCTGCGCTCGGCCACCAGGGGGGAGCCGGGCACGGCGTAGGCCACCGCACCCCGCCCGGCCCCGTGGGCGGCGATGGCGGCGGCCACCAGCTCCTCCACCATGGCGGCGTAGACGTCCTCGAAGCGGTCGTGGGCCTCGTAGTGGTGGTCGAGGGCCACCACGCCCCCCGGGGCGTGGGCCGCCAGGAGGGCGGCGGCGGGGTGGCGGGTGGTGCGGGCGAAGCACACCGCGGCCGAGCCCACGACGTCGAGGACGGCGGGTGGGACGAACTCGGGCCCGGCCGGGCCGAGGCCCACCGCCACGACGGTGGGGCCGGGGTCGGTCCCGGGCCGGGCGCCCCCCACGGCCCGGTCAGCCCCCGGCCGGCGTGGCCGATCCCCCCGAGGTGGCACCGGCGGCGGACGGGTCGAGCACGAAGGCCGCCGGGGGTGGGGTAGGTGGGGTCACGCCGGCCCGGGCGCTCCACTGCCCGTAGCGGGGATCGAGGTCGATCCGGGTGGCCTTGGCCTGGCGGGTGAGCACGGTGTCGAGGGTGGAGAGGTGGCCCTGGAGCAGCTCGTAGCGCAGGCCCGCCTCGACGGCGGCGAAGGGCTGGAGCTGGCGCTGGCGCACCCCGAGCACGAGCCAGATGGTGGTGGGCTGGCCCGTGGTGGGGTCGGTGGTGGACAGCGACTGGGGCGGCGCCACCTGGCCCACCGGCAGCCCGGCCACCACGTCGGCGATGGTGGGGCCCAGGCTCGACTCGATGGTGGAGAGATAGACGCAGGGCTCCTGGCCGCCGGCCGGGCCCTCGGCCGTGTTGGCCCCCGGGCTGCCCGCCGCCGTGGCGAAGCTCGTGCCGGCGGCGATCTGGTCGTGCAGGGTCTGGGCCGCGGCCTGGTCGTCGGCCACGATGAGGTCGACGCACTGCTCGGTGAACTGCGAGGGGTTGGCGGCGTAGGAACGGCGGAGGGCGGCGTTGCTCACGTCGACGTGCCCCAGGACCTGCTCCACCTTCTCGTCGTAGGCGAGGAGGCGGGCCTGCTCGTCGAGGAAGGAGGCGGGGAGGCGGGTCACCAGGGCGTCGCCCGAGAGGGAGCACGCCGGCTGGGACGAGGAGGCGGCGATGAGCTCGTTCTCGTAGTCCTGGCGCGCAGCGCGCAGGTCGGCCGGGCCCACGGTGGCGCCCCGGGCCGCCAGGGCCCGCTGCTCCAGGGTCTGGCGCACGAGCCCGGTGAGCTCGTAGGCGGCGAAGGCCGTGGTGACGGTGTCGTCCCCGGTCCCCGTCACGGCCGGGACGCTGGAGCCGTTCTGCTCGCTCAGGGTGCTCAAGGCGCAGCGGGCGGCCTGGCTCCCCGCCACGGCCGAGAGCTGGCTGTCGAGCGTGGCCCGGCTGACCGAGAGGTCCCCCACCGTCACCGCCGGCGGTGACAGGTCGCAGGCGGCGGCGGAGACGGCCAGGGCGCCCACGG
>DATJOV010000268.1:0-3768 GCA_035506735.1 Acidimicrobiales bacterium
TGGGGATGTCGTGCAGCTTCAGGTCCACGAAGACGCTGTAGCCGTCGTCGATGAGCCCCTCCACCGCCTCGGGACCGGCCGCCGTGAACAGCTCCAGCCCAACCTTGGCCACGCCGAAGAAGGGGCGGAGGCGGCGGGCGAGGCGCAGGGCCGCCACCAGGTCGTCGAGGTCCAGCGCCAGCGCCAGGCGCCGGCGCGGCTCCTCATCCACCGCCGCCACCGGCACCGATCCCCCCGGCGCCGGGGTCCGGCACGGGCGGGATGCGCTCGGGGGCCCGGGGGCGCTCGATGGGGGCGCTCGACGGGCCCTGCGGGGGCGGCGGCGCGGCGGCGACGACCGGGGGGCCGGCCGTCCCGGGTGCGCTCGGCGGGGGGGGCGACGGCGGGGGCGGGGCCACGGGCGCGGGGGCCACGGGCGCGGCAGCAGGCCCGGCGGCCACGGGCGCGGCGGCCACGGGCGCGACGGCGTGACGCGGCACGTGCGACGGCGTGGCGGGATCGAAGCCGGCCCCGTGGCGCGGGGCGTGGGCGGCGGCCGGGTCGGTGGCGGCGACGGCGTCGGTGCGGTGCACCACGCCCACCAGCTGGCGGACGTCGGCCACGCGCGAGAAGCGGCACCACCGCACCAGTCCGCGCAGGACGCGCGCCGGGGCGCGCGGATCGCGGAAGGTGGCCGTGCCCACCTCCACCGCGTCGGCCCCCGCCATCATCATCTCCACCGCGTCCACGCCGCGGGAGATCCCCCCCACGCCGACGATGCCGGCGTGGGGGAAGGCGGCACGGCAGTCGTGCACGGCGCGCACCGCCACGGGCCGGATGGCCGGCCCCGACAGCCCGCCCCCGGCCGGGCCCGAGCCCAGGCGGTAGGTGCGGCGCGTCACGTCGATGGCCATGCCGAGCACGGTGTTGACGAGCACCAGCGCCTCGGCCCCGGCATCCAGCCCAGCCGATGCCACCTCGAGGAGATCGGCGGTGTTGGGGCTGAGCTTCACCCACAGCGGGAAGCCGCACGCCGCCGCGGCCGCCACCGCCTCGGCCGTGGCGGCGGGCGAATGGGCGAACATGCGGCTGCGGTCCTCGATGTTGGGACAGCTCACGTTGACCTCGACCGCCACCACCCCCGGCGCCCCCCTGAGGAGCTCGGCGGCGAGGGCGAACTCCTCCACCCGCCGGCCCCAGATGCTGGCCACCACCCGGGCCCCGCGCTCGTGCAGGGCGGGGAGCTCCTCGCCCAGCCACCGGGCCACGCCCTGGCCCTGGAGGCCCACGGCGTTGAGCATGCCGGCCGGGGTCTCGTGCACCCGGGGGGGGAGGTTGCCGGCCCAGGGGCCCGCCGCCAGCGACTTGACCACGACCGCCCCCAGGTCGGCCAGGTCCACGTAGGCCCCGAGCTCGGCCCCGTAGCCGGCGGTGCCCGAGGCCGTCATGACGGGGTTGGGCAGCACCACCGAGCCCACCCGGGTGGCGAGCGCCACGCCGGCCCTCACCGCCCCACCCCGTCCCGGGCACCGGGCCCGTCGGCGTGGATCTCCTGGAGGCACGCCACCGACAGGCCCAGGCGGCGCCAGTCGGCGATCCCCGCCGCCGCCGCCCGGGCCGCCGCCACCGTGGTGAGACAGGGCACCTGGTGCACCACGGCGGCGGCACGGATGTGGAGGCCGTCGGCGCGCGGGCCCCGGCCCCGGGGGGTGTTCACCACCAGCTGGACCCGGCCCTCGGCGATCAGCTCGACGGCGTCGGCGGCGCCGGACTCCCCCACCTTGGCCACCACCGTGGCCACCGGCACGCCGTTGGACTCCAAGAACGCGGCCGTGCCCGAGGTGGCGGCCAGCGTGAAGCCGAGCTCGTGGAAGGCGCGGGCCGCCTCGAGGCCGGCGGCCTTGTCCCGGTCGGCCAGCGAGAAGAACACCGTCCCCCCCTCGGGCAGGCGCGTCCCGGCGGCGATCTGGCTCTTGGCGAAGGCGATCCCGAAGGTGGCCCCGATACCCATCACCTCGCCCGTGGAGCGCATCTCGGGACCGAGGAGGGTGTCCACCCCGGGGAAGCGGCCGAAGGGGAGCACGGCCTCCTTGACGCTCACCCACGAACCCGCCGCCGGCGGCCGCAGCAGGCCCTCGTCCCGCAGCGCCGCCAGGGAGGTCCCCGTCATGACCCGGGCCGCCACCATGGCCAGGGGGACCCCGGTGGCCTTGGCCACGAAGGGGACGGTGCGGCTGGCCCGGGGGTTGGCCTCGATCACGAACACCGTGCCCTCCTTCACCGCGTACTGCACGTTGATGGGCCCCACCACCTCGAGGGCGTGGGCGATGGCCCGGGTGTGGGCGTCGAGCCGCTCCACCACCGCCGCCGGGAGGGTCTGGGGGGGCAGGGCACAGGCCGAGTCCCCGGAGTGGACGCCCGCCTCCTCGACGTGCTCCATGATCCCGGCCACGAGCACCTCGCCCTCACCGTCGCGCACGGCGTCCACGTCCACCTCCACGGCGTCCTCGAGGAAGCGGTCCACCAGCACGGGGCGCTGGGCCGACACCCCTCCCTCGCGCCGCAGCGATCCCCCCAGCTCGGCCACGGCCGCCGCCAGGCGCTCGTCGTCGTAGACGATCTCCATGGCCCGGCCCCCCAGCACGTAGCTGGGGCGCACCAGGACGGGGTAGCCCACCTTGCCCGCCACGGCCAGGGCGTCGTCCACGGTGGTGGCCGTGCCCCCGGGGGGCTGCGGGATGCCCAGGCGCTCGCACAGGGCGTTCCACTGCTCGCGGTCCTCGGCCAGGTCGATGGCCTCGGGCCGGGTCCCGAGGACGAGCTCGGGGGGCAGGGCGTGGGCCAGCTTGAGCGGCGTCTGGCCCCCGAGCCCCACGATCACCCCCACCACGGGGGCGCCCCGGGAGGCGGCCAGCTCGGCCTCGAGCACGTTGGTCACGTCCTCGGCCGTGAGGGGCTCGAAGTAGAGGCGGTCCGAGGTGTCGTAGTCCGTCGACACCGTCTCGGGGTTGCAGTTGACCATCACCGTCTCGTAGCCCGCCGCCCGCAGCGCCATGGAGGCGTGGACGCAGCAGTAGTCGAACTCGATCCCCTGGCCGATGCGGTTGGGGCCCGAGCCCAGGATGACGACCCGGGGGCGGCCGCTCGGCTGGACCTCGTCCTCGTCCTCGTACGTGGCGTAGTGGTACGGGGTGCGCGCCGCGAACTCGGCCCCGCACGTGTCGACGGTCTTGAACGTCGCCCGCACGCCGGTCGCCAGGCGGGCGGCCCGCACCTCCGCCTCCGGCGCCGACAGGAGGTGGGCCACCTGGGCGTCGGAGAAGCCCAGGCGCTTGACGGCCCGCCACGCCCGGCGGTCGAGGGACCGGGGCCCGGTCCCGGCCGCCCCCAGGGCCTCCAGGCGGCGCCAATCGGAACGCTCGAGGCGCTCGAGGCGCTCGGCGGGCGTGCCGGCGGGCGCCGCGGCGAGCTCGTCGAGCCCGCCCCGCGCCGCCGAGACGAGCGCGATCTGGTCGAGGAACCACAAGTCGATCCCGGTCGCCTCGGCCAGTTGCTCGACGCTCACCCCACGGCGGAGGAGCGATTCGACCTCGAAGATCCGCTCGGGCGTCGCCTTGGAGGCACGGACGAGCAGCTCGGGAACCGGCACCTCGTCGAAGACCGCCTCACCCGGGTCCGCGTTGAGGCCCGCCCGACCCTGCTCGAGTGAGCGCACTGCTTTCTGCAGCGACTCCGGAAAGGTCCGACCGATCCCCATCACCTCGCCGACCGACTGCATCCGGGTGCCGA
>DATJOV010000269.1:0-4472 GCA_035506735.1 Acidimicrobiales bacterium
CGGGGATGGTGGTGTCGGTCATCAGCTGGCCACGTCCTCTTCGGACTCGTCGGTGGTGGTGTCGACGCCCAGGGCCCCGAGGACGGCCTCCTCGATCTGGGCCGCCCGGAAGGGCACGCCCTGGACCTTGGACAGGGTCACGGCGTCCACCAGGAACTCGGCCCGCACCAGCCGGGCCAGCTGCCCCAGGTTGGCCTCGGGGACCAGCACCGTGGCGTAGGCGCCCACCACCTCCCCCAGGTTGGCGGGGAAGGGGTTGAGGTGCACCAGGTGGGCATGGGCCACCTTGAGGCCCCGGGCCCGGACCCGCCGCACCCCGGCGGCGATGGCGCCGTAGGTCGATCCCCATCCGAGGACCAGCACGGGGGCGCCCCCCAGGCCGTCGAGGTCGTCCACCTCGAGGAGGGGGATGTCGGCCGCGATGCCGGCCACCTTGGCCGCCCGCAGGTGGACCATGCGCTCGTGGTTGACCGGGTCGTAGGAGATGTTGCCCGAGCCGTCGGCCTTCTCGATGCCGCCGATGCGGTGCTCGAGACCGGGCGTGCCCGGGACGGCCCAGGGGCGGGCCAGGGTGGTCTCGTCGCGCTGGTAGGGCCAGAAGACGGGGGTCCCGTCCTCCCCGGTGTGGTTGGGCTCGGTGGCGAACTCGACGTGGAGCTCGGGCAGGGACCCCACGTCGGGGAGCCGCCACGGCTCGGCCCCGTTGGCCAGGTAGCCGTCGGACAGGACGAACACCGGGGTGCGGTACTTCACGGCCAGGCGCACGGCCTCGATGGCCACCTCGAAGCAGTGGCTGGGGGTCATGGGGGCCACGATGGGCACCGGGGCCTCCCCGTGGCGCCCGAACATGGCGTGGAGGAGGTCGGACTGCTCGGTCTTGGTGGGGAGCCCGGTCGAGGGGCCGCCCCGCTGGATGTCCACCACCACCAGGGGCAGCTCCAGGCTGACGGCCAGCCCGATCGACTCCGACTTGAGGTCGATGCCCGGCCCGCTGGTGGTGGTCACGCCGAGCGAGCCCCCGAAGGCGGCCCCGATGGCGGCCCCCACCCCGGCGATCTCGTCCTCGGCCTGGAGGGTGCGGACACCGAAGTGCTTGTGCTTGGAGAGCTCGTGGAGGATGTCGGAGGCGGGCGTGATGGGGTACGAGCCCAGGAACAGGGGGAGGTGGGCCTGGTGGGCGGCGGCGATGAGCCCCCACGCCAGGGCGGTGTTGCCCGTGATGTTGGTGTAGACGCCGGGCTCCTGGGCGGCGGGACGCACCTGGTAGGCGGACTCGAAGAGCTCGGCCGTCTCGCCGAAGTTGTAGCCCGCCTTGAAGGCCCGGGTGTTGGCGTCGAGGACCATGGCGTTGGCGGCGAAGCGCCGGCCGATCCACTCCAGGGTGGGCTCCACCGGCCGGCTGTAGAGCCAGCTCACCAGGCCCAGGGCGAAGAAGTTCTTGGAGCGCTCGGCGTCCCGGGGCTTGACCCCGGCCTCCTTGGCCACCTCGAGGGTGAGCGAGGTCATGGGGACCTCGTAGACCTTGTACGAGGCCAGGCTGCCGTCGGTGAGGGGGCTGGCGGTGTACTCGGCCTTGGCCAGGGCCCGCTCGTCGAAGGCGTCGATGTTGAGGATGAGGGTCCCCCCCGCCGGCACCGCCCCCACGTTGGCCCGCAGGGCGGCGGGGTTCATGGCCACGAGCACGTTGGGGGCGTCCCCCGGGGTGAGGATGTCGTGGTCCGAGATGTGGACCTGGAAGGCCGACACGCCGGCCAGGGTGCCGGCCGGGGCCCGGATCTCGGCCGGGAAGTCGGGCAGGGTGGCGGTGTCGTTGCCGAACAGCGAGCTCACCGTGGTGAACTGCGACCCCGTCAGCTGCATGCCGTCGCCGGAGTCCCCGGCGAAGCGGATGACCACCCGGTCCAGTTCGGTGGTGGTGTGGTGTGTCGCGGTGGACACCGTTGTCCTCCGTGTCTGCTGGTCGGCGGCACCGTGGACCGTCCCCCCGACGGACGGGGCGCGCACCGTGGAAGCTCCGAACGGAGCATACCGCCGGGGCGAGGGACCCCCGATGACCGGCGGGCCGGGCCGCCCGCCCGGGGTCAGGCGACCGTGACCGAGGCGTCCAGGAAGACGTCCTGGACGGCGTGGACCAGGGCCGCCCCCTCGGCCATGGGCCGCTGGAAGGCCTTGCGCCCCACGATCAGGCCCGTCCCCCCGGCCCGCTTGTTGATGACGGCGGTCCGCACCGCCTGGGCCAGGTCGCTCGAGCCCTTGGACTCGCCCCCGGAGTTGATGAGGCCGACGCGCCCGGCGTAGCAGTTGAGGACCTGCCAGCGGGTGAGGTCCACGGGGTGCTCGGTGGTGAGCTGCTCGTAGACCAGGGGGTCGGTCTTGCCGAAGTTGAGGGCCTGGTAGCCCCCGTTGTTCTCGGGCTGCTTCTGCTTCACGATGTCGGCCTCGATGGTGACGCCGATGTGGTTCGCCTGCCCCGTGAGGTCGGCGGCGAGGTGGTAGTCGGCCTGGGGGGTCTTGAAGGCGGCGTTGCGCAGGTAGCACCACAGGACGGTGAACAGGCCCATCTCGTGGGCGTGGTTGAACATGGTCCGGACCTCCTGGAGCTGGCGGTCGGAGTCGTCGGAGCCGAAGTAGATGGTGGCCCCGACGCCCACGGCACCCAGATCGGCGGCCTGGCGGACCGTCCCGAAGAGGACCTGGTCGTAGGTGGTCGGGTAGTGCAGGAAGTCGTTGTGGTTGAGCTTCACGATGAAGGGGATGCGGTGGGCGTAGCGGCGGGCCACCGCACCGAGGCCCCCCAGGGTGGTGGCGATGGCCGAGCAGTCGGCCGCCAGGGCCAGCTCGATGAGGTTGGCGGGGTCGAAGTAGGCCGGGTTCTTGGAGAAGCTGGCGCCGGCGGAGTGCTCGATGCCCTGGTCCACGGGGAGGATGGACAGGTAGCCGGTGCCGGCCAGGCGACCGGTGTTGTAGACGTGGGCCAGATTGCGCACCACCGGGATGGGTCGGTCGGTGGCGAGCAGGACGCGCTCGACGAAGTCGGGCCCGGGCAGGCAGAGCTCGTCCGCCGTGACCCCCTTGCAGGTGTGGGTGAGCAGGCTCTCGGCCTCGTCGCCGAGCAGCGCTGCGATGTCGGTGGCCACGGTGTCGCCTCCTGGGAGTGGGGTCCGAAGCTGGGACGGGTCCGGAGGCTCGCCACGACGCGCCGACCGCCGGCGGCGGGCAGCCCGGACTCCCGGCCCGAGCCCGATCCTACCGCCCGCCCCTGGGCCGGCCCAGGCCCCGACCGTGGCCGGGACGGGGCTCAGGGGGCACTGGCCAGGGCGTGGACGGCCCGCTCGATCCCGGCGTCGTCCACGTCGTGATGGGTGACGAGGCGCAGCACCCCGGGGGCGATGGCGCCCGCCACCACGCCGTGGCCCCCGAGGTGGGCCACCACGGCAGGGGGGTTGGGGTGGGCGAAGACCACGATGTTGGTGGCCACCCGGTCCGGGTCGCAGCCGGCCCCGGGCCACCGGTCGGCCACGGCCCGGGCCAGGCGCCGGGCCCGGGCGTGGTCGTCGGCCAGGCGCTCCACCATGGTCCGCAGGGCCACCAGGCCGGCGGCGGCGATGATCCCGGCCTGGCGCATGGACCCGCCCAGGCGCAGGCGCTCGGTGCGGGCCGCCTCGATCACGTCGGCCGGCCCGGCCAGGACCGACCCCACCGGGGCGCACAGGCCCTTGGACATGCACGACATCACCGTCGTCACCGGGGCGGCGTAGCGGTCGGCGGCCACCCCGGTGGCCACCTCGGCGTTGAAGAGCCGGGCCCCGTCCATGTGCACCGGGACCCCGGCCGCCGCCCCCACCACGGCGGTGAGGCGGTCGAGGTCCCAGGGGACCCCGCCCGCCGGCATGTGCGTGTTCTCCACGCACACCAGCCCGGGGCGGGGGTGGTAGTACCCGGCGGCCTCGAGGGCCCAGCGGACGTCGTTGGGGGAGATGGTCCCGTCGTGGTCGTCGACGGGATGGAGCTGGGCCCCGGCGTTGGCGGCCGCACCCCCGGCCTCGTAGATCACCACGTGCTGGCGCCGTCCGGCCACCACCAGGTCGCCCCGCCGGCACAGCACCCCCAGGGCGAGCTGGTTGGCCATGGTCCCCGACGGCACGTACAGCGCGGCGGGCTTGCCCACCCGCGCCGCGTAGGCCTCCTCCAGGGCGTTGACGGTGGGGTCCTCCCCGTAGCCGTCGTCGCCCACCTCGGCCTCGGCCATGGCGCGCCGCATCTCGGGGGTGGGCCGGGTGACGGTGTCGCTGCGCAGGTCGACGAGCCCGGACGCCGAGGCCGGGGCCGCCGCCGCTGCCATGGCCCGAGCCTACCGGGGCCTCGCCCCCGCTCCCGGGCGAGAGCGGGACCGCCTGGCCCCCAACGCCGCCAGGCGGTCGGGGGCGTCCCCGAGCTCGGGATCGGCCGCCACCACCCGGGCGACGAGCTCC
>DATJOV010000270.1:0-3205 GCA_035506735.1 Acidimicrobiales bacterium
CGTGGTCACGGTGGCCTTCATGGCCAACGCCATCCGCAGCTACTTCGGGGACGGCTCGGAGTTCGGTGTGCGCATGGTGTACGCCACGGAGGAGACCCCCCTGGGCACGGCGGGCTCGGTGCGCAACGCCCGGGACGAGCTCGACGAGCGCTTCGTGGTCATCTCCGGTGACGTCCTCACCGACCTCGACCTGACCTCGCTGGTGCAGTTCCACGAGGCCAAGGGGGCGCTGGCCACCATCGCCCTCAAGGCGGTGGAGAACCCCCTCGAGTTCGGGATCGTGATCACCCGGGAGGACGGCTCCATCGACCGGTTCCTGGAGAAGCCCACCTGGGGCCAGGTCTTCAGCGACACCATCAACACCGGTGTGTACGTGCTCGAGCCCGACGTCTTCGACTACATCCCCGAGGGCCGGTCGGTGGACTTCTCCGAAGAGGTCTTCCCGGCCGTGCTCGAGGACGGCAAGCCCCTCTTCGGCTTCGTCTCGGGGGGGTACTGGGAGGACGTGGGCACCCTGGAGGCCTACCTCCAGGCCCACCAGGACATCCTGGACGAGAACGTGGCCGTGCAGGTGAGCGGCTTCCCCCTGCGTCCGGGGGTGTGGCTGGGCAAGGGCACCGAGATCGACCCCTCGGCCGCCATCCGGGGCCCGGCCATCATCGGCGACAACTGCTCCATCGGGGCCGAGGCGGTGCTGGGCGAGTACTGCGTCATCGGGGCCAACGTGCGGCTGGGCGACAACGCCTCGCTGGAGCGCACCGTGGTGCACGACAACGCCTTCCTGGGGCCGGGGGTGCGCCTCGACGGGTGCGTGCTGGGCCGGGCCTGCGACCTGCGCCAGGGGGTGCGGTGCGAGGAGGGCGTGGTCCTCGGGGACGAGACCTTCGTGGGGGCCCAGGCCGTCATCAAGTCGGGGGTGAAGGTCTACCCCTTCAAGACGGTGGAGACCGGGGCCACGGTCAACACTTCCATCGTGTGGGAGTCGCGCGGGGCCCGCTCGCTCTTCGGCCGGGTGGGCATCACCGGCCTCGCCAACGTCGACATCAGCCCCGAGCTCGTCATGCGGCTGTCGATGGCCTGGGCCAGCACCCTGGAGAAGGGCAGCACCATCACGGCGTCGCGCGACACCTCGCGCGCTGCCCGTGTCCTCAAGCGGGCCATGATCGTGGGCTGCAACGCCGCCGGGGTCAACGTCGAGGATCTCGAGGTGGCCACGGTGCCGGTGACCCGGGCCGAGGTGCGCACGGGCCGGAGCCTGGGCGGGATCACCGTGCGCCTGTACGAGCAGGACACCCAGTCGGTGATGATCCGGTTCTTCGACCAGGACGGCATCGACATCGCCGAGGCGGCGCAGCGCAAGATCGAGCGCCTCTACCACCGGGAGGAGTTCCGGCGGGCCCTGGCCTCGGAGATCGGCGACATCCTCTACGCCCCGCGTGCCCTCGAGCTCTACACCGAGGCCCTCACGCAGGCGGTGGACGTCGACGCCATCGCCCAGGCCGGGTTCAAGATGGTGCTCGACTACTCCTTCGGCACCACCAGCTTCGTCATGCCCAACGTCCTGTCCAAGCTCGGGGCCGACGTCCTGGTGGTGAACCCCTACGCCGCCACCGCCGCCGTCATGGCCAGCGACCGCCGGGCCGCCGCCGGCCACGTGGCCGACCTGGTGCGGGCCTCGGGGGCCCATCTGGGGGCGGTGCTCGACGCCGGGGGCGAGCACCTCACCCTGGTCGACGACGAGGGCCGGGTCTTCTCCGACGACCAGGCCCTGCTCCTCCTGCTGGAGCTGGTGGTGACGAGCACCCGCCGGGCCCGGGTGGCCCTGCCCGTGGCCGCCCCCATGGCGGCCGAGCAGATCGCCGCCGCCAACGAGGCCGAGATCCTGTGGACCAAGCTGTCGGCCACCCACCTCATGGAGGTGGCCAGCTCCGGCGGCGTCACCTTCGCCGCCAGCCAGCTGGGGGGCTACATCTTCCCCAAGTTCCTCCCCGCCTTCGACGCCGTGGGCACCCTGGTGCACCTCCTGGCCCTCCTGGCCCGCAGCGACCAGCGCCTGTCGAAGCTGGCCGGGCGCCTGGCACCGGTGCACATCGTGCACGAGGAGGTCGTCACCCCGTGGGAGCAGAAGGGGACGGTCATGCGCACCACGGTGGAGCGGGCCCAGGGCCGCGACGTGGTCCTCGTGGACGGGGTCAAGCTGCGCGACCCCGACGGCTGGACGCTGGTGGTCCCCGACCCCGAGGAGCCCGTGACCCACGTGTGGGCCGAGGCACCCAGCGCGGCCGAGGCCCGGGCCCGCGCGCAGGAGCAGGCCATCCGCATCCGCCAGATGATGCGCTGAGCGCGCGCCGCGCCGCGCTCACCGTTCCCCTCCGGGCGCGGCCCGGCCCGGCCCCGACGGGGGCACGGGGAGTGGGGTAGGGTCCCGGGCCATGCAGGTCCCCGACGACCGCCGCTACACCGCCGACCACGAGTGGGCGGCGCGGGCCGGGGCCGCCGTGCGCGTGGGCATCACCGACTACGCCCAGGACGCCCTGGGGGACGTGGTCTTCGTGGACCTCCCCGGCGTGGGCACCCGGGTCGAGGCCGGTGGCGTGCTCGGGGAGGTGGAGTCGACGAAGTCGGTGTCGGAGATCTACGCCCCCGTGACGGGCGAGGTGGTGGCCGTGAACGACGCCCTGGCCCAGTCGCCCGAGCTCCTCAACAGCGACCCCTACGGGGAGGGGTGGATCACCGAGATCGCCCCCTCGGACCCTGCTGTCCTCGACACGCTCCTGGACGCGGCCCACTATGCCGAGCTGATCTCGGCCTAGGTCGACGGCGGGCCGGTTCCCGGGGACGGACTAGCGTGGAAGGGGTGTTCTGCCACAACTGCGGGCACCGCAACCCGGCGGGCGCCAACTTCTGCTCGTCGTGCGGGGCCGTGCTGACCGACGGTGCCTCGGACGCCACGGTGACGCTGCACCCCGTCGACGCCCAGGGCGAGACCACCGACGAGGAGCTCACCGTGGCGCTGCCCGATCGCCAGAGCGGGGCGGGACTGCTGGTGGTGAAGCGGGGCCCGAACGCCGGGACCCGCTTCGAGCTGGTGGCCGACGTCACCCGGGTGGGCCGGCACCCCGAGAGCGACATCTTCCTCGACGACATCACGGTGTCGCGCCGCCACGCCGAGTTCCTCAAGAGCCACGGCGGGACCAGCGTGCGG
>DATJOV010000271.1:0-16661 GCA_035506735.1 Acidimicrobiales bacterium
CCGAGGGGGCCGGCGGGACGGGAACGGCGGGCGCCGCCGCCACGGGCGGGGCCGGCACGGCCACCACCGCTCCGACCAGCACACCGAGGACGGCCACGGCGGCACCGCGGCGCAGGAGACGGGCCACGGTGCTCACCCCTCCCCTCCGGCCAGCTTCCTCCTCCTGGCCCGTGACAGGGTGCCGCTCCGGTCCAGCCCCAGGGCCAGGGCGGCCGCCTCGACCGGGTCGTCGGCCACCACGATGCCGGTGTCGGCCACCCCGTGGCGCACCAGGTCCCACGTGCCGAGCCCCACCACCGGGATGCCGGCCTTGAGGGCCAGGGCGATCTCGGCCAGCGTGCCGTACTCGCCCCCCACCGCCACCACGGCGTCGACGGCCGCCACCACCAGGGCGTTGCGGGCCTCGCCCAGCCCGGTGGGGAGGGCCACGTCGACGTGGCGGTTGGCCTCGCCCCGCTCCCGTCCGGCGAGGAGGCCCACGGTGAGCCCCCCCGCCTCGTGGGCGCCGCGGCAGGCCGCCTCCATGACGCCCCCCAGCCCGCCGCACACCACCACGGCCCCGGCCTCGCCCAGGGCCCGGCCCACCTCCCGGGCCCGGGCCAGCTCGGGTCGGGACGCCTTGGCCCCGCCCACCACCGCCACGTACCGCCGACGCCGGCCTTCCATCGCCGTCACCCCGCTCTCGCCGCCCTCACTCCCAGCGGAAGGTCAGCGCCGCCACGGCCGGCGCCGCCACCGCCCACGCCACCAGCACCACCCAGGCCCATCCCGGCACCGCCCCCCCCGAGCCCAGGGCCCGGTGCAGGGCCTCGGCCAGGGCGGCGGCGGGCAGGGCCTTGGCCACGCCCTGGAGCCCCCCGGGCAGCTTGGTCAGGGGGGCCAGCATGCCGCTCACCAGGAGGAACAGGAGCCACAGGCCGTTGGCGGCGGCCAGGTTGACCTCGGGGCGCAGCACCCCCGCCAGCACCAGGCCGAGTCCCCCGAAGCCGGCGCTGGCCAGGAGCACCACCGCCACGGCCACCCCCACCCCGCCGGCGCCGGGGTGCCACCCCAGCCCGAGGGCCACGGGGACCAGGACGACCATCTGGAGCACCTCGACCACGAGGATGGCCACGATCTTGGCCCCGAGGAGGGCGGGCCGGCCCAGGGGGGTGGCCCCCAGGCGCTTGAGCACCCCCTGGCCCCGCTCGAAGCCGGTGGCGATGGAGAGATTGACCATGGCCGTCCCCATGACGGCCAGGGCCAGGATCCCCGGCGCCAGGAAGACCACGGGACGGGCCGTCCCGGTGGGGAGGAGGTGGACCTCGGAGAAGAAGACGAGGAGCACCACCGGGATGCCCACGGTGAGGAGGAGGGACTCGCCCCGGCGCAGGGTCATGCCCACCTCGGCCGCGCTCTGCCCCGCCAGGCGTCCCCACCACGGGGCCGGGCCCGCTCCGGGGGCGGGCCCGGGCGCCACCGCCGCGGGCGGGACGGGGGCCGGCGGCGTGCCCGTCACGAGGGGCGCCCGCTCGCCACGGGGCTGGGCTCGGCCGGGCCGGCCTCGGCCGTGACCCGGAGGTAGACCTCCTCCAGGGAGCGGGTCCCGGCCCGGAGCTCGCCCACGGCCACCCCGTGGGTGTCCATCCAGCCGGCCAGGGCGGCCAGGCGCGCCGCGCTGGCCTCGCCCGCCACGGCGTACACACCGGGGCGGTCCTCGGCCACGTCGTGCGGGGCCGCGCCCAGGGCCGCCGCCAGGGAGGCCGTGTCGAGGCCGGGGGGCGCCTCGAAGCGGATGCCCCCGCCCCCGGCGGCGGCCAGCTCGGCCACCGTGCCCCGGGCCACGGCCCGGCCCCGGGCCACGATGACCACCTCGTCGGCCAGGCGCTCGGCCTCGGGGAGCTCGTGCGTGGTGAGCAGGACGCAGGCGCCGCGCCGGCGCAGCTCGTCCACCACGGCCCGCACCGCCAGCCGCCCCTCGGGGTCCACCCCGGCCGTGGGCTCGTCCAGGAGCACCACCGTGGGCCGCCCCACCAGGGCCAGGGCCAGGGACAGGCGCTGCTGCTCCCCCCCCGACAGGCGCCGCCACGGGGTGCGTCCCACCGCCCCCAGCCCCACCAGCTCGAGGAGGGCGTCGGGGTCCTCGGGACGGTCGTAGTAGCCGGCGAAGAGGTGCAGGGCGCGCCGGGGGCCCATGCCGGGGTAGATGCCGCCGCGCTGGAGCATCACCCCCAGGGACGGGACCAGGCGGGCGTGCTCGCCCACCGGGTCCAGGCCGAGCACCCGCACCGTGCCCCCGCTGGGGCGGCGGTAGCCCTCGAGGGTCTCCATGGTCGAGGTCTTCCCGGCGCCGTTCGGTCCGAGCAGCGCCAGCACCTCGCCCCGCCGGGCCGTGAAGGAGAGGCCGTCCACGGCCCGTACGTCGCCGTAGCGCACCACCAGCTCGTCGCACACCACCGCCACCTCGCCCCGGCGGGCGGAGGGGGTCGGGGGCGACACGGTGGCGAGGCTACCGTTGCCCCACCATGATCGACATCCGCCTGGCCAGGGAGAACCCCGCCGCCGTCGCGGCGGCTCTGGGGCGCCGGGGTGTGCCGGCCGAGGAGGTCGAGCGCCTGGTGGCCGGGGACGCGCTGGCCCGCCAGGCGGTGGGGCGACGCGACGACCTCCGGGCCCGGGTGAAGGAGCTGTCCCGCCAGGTGCAGGCGGCCCGGCGTGGCGGGGACGACGCCAGGGCGGCCGAGCTGACCGAGCAGAGCCGCGTGCTGGGCGAGGAGGAACGGGCCGCCGACGCCGAGGCCACGGCGGCCCAGACCGAGGTGCGCGACCTGCTGCTGTGGCTCCCCAACCTGCCCTCCCCCGAGGCCCCCGACGGCGAGGGTGAGGCCGAGAACCGCCTGGTGCGGCGCTGGCCCGGGGCGCCCCGCTCCTACGCCGAGCACCAGCGGGTGCCGCACTGGGAGGTGGGCGCCGCCCTCGGCATCCTCGACATGGAGCGCGGCGCCAAGCTCTCGGGGGCCATGTTCCCGCTGTACCGGGGGGCGGGGGCCCGTCTCATCCGGGCCCTGACCGCCTTCGCCCTCGACCGCCACGCCGAGGCGTACGAGGAGATCCGCCCCCCCACCCTGGTGAAGACCGAGACCATGGTCTCGACCGGCCACCTCCCCAAGTTCGCCGACGACGCCTACCACCTCGAGCGTGACGACCTGTGGGCCATCCCCACGGCCGAGGTCCCCCTCACCTCCATGTACCGGGGCGACGTCCTGGAGGAGGCCGACCTCCCCCTCCGTCTCACGGCCGGCACGGCCTGTTACCGGCGCGAGGCGGGCTCGGCCGGGCGCGACACCCGGGGCCTCCTGCGGGTGCACGAGTTCGACAAGGTCGAGCTCTTCGCCTACGCCACGGCCGAGCAGTCCCCCGACGAGCACGAGCGCATGGTGGGCCGGGCCGAGGCCCTCCTGCGCGAGCTCGACCTCGAGTACCGCGTCGTCGACCTGTGCACCGGCGACCTGGGGGCGGCCTCCACCCGCACCTTCGACCTGGAGGCCTACGCCCCCGGGGCCGACATGTGGCTCGAGGTGTCCTCGGTCAGCTGGTGCACCGACTACCAGGCCCGCCGGGCCAACATCCGGTACCGCCCGGCCGAGGGTGGGGCGCCGGTGTTCGTCCACACCCTGAACGGCTCGGCCATCGCCTGGGCCCGCATCTGGGCCGTGCTGGTGGAGGCCGGTCGCCAGGCCGACGGCTCGGTCGTCCTGCCCGAGGCCCTGGCCCCCTACCTGGGGGGCCGCACCGTGATCGAGGTGCCCAAGGCCTGAGGCGACCGTGCCCCCGGGTGGGCGGTCGGGGGCCGGCCGGCGCCGGGGGTACAGGCACGGTGGGGTGACACCGGGAGCCCCCCTTGTCCCTCCCCGGGCCGCCCTCCACACTGCCACCAGGTGCGCGCCGGCCGGCGGGGTCGGGGCGGCGGGGAGGCGGGGAGGCGGCGACGGTGGCGGCCGAGGGGCGGAGGGATGCGACCGGCACGGGCGGGCTCGTGCGCGCCGTGGCCTACCGCTTCCGGGCCACCCTGGGCCGCCGGCTGGGGGGCTACCTGGCCGTGACGCTGCTGGTGGGCCTGGTGGGGGGCCTGGCCCTCGGGGCCGTGGCCGGGGCCAGGCGCACCCAGTCGGCCTACCCCACCTACCTGGCCCGGGCCCGGGCGTCACAGCTCGACTTCACCGCCGACGTGGACGCCGGTGCCTCGTACCGGGCCAACCTGTACTCCCCCTCCCTGACCCGGGCCCTGCGCCGTCTCCCCCACGTGGCCCGGGTGGCGGCCGCCCCCACCCTGATCCTGGCGCTCATCGGCCCCTCGGGGCGGCCCGTCTTCCCGGCCGCCCTCGAGAACGAGGTCGAGACGGCCGGCTCGGTGGGGGGGGAGTTCTATCGCCAGGACGCCGTGGTGGTGCGCCAGGGCCGGCTTCCCGCCCCGGGACGGACCGACGAGTTCGCCATCTCCGCCGCCGGGGCCCGCCTCCTGCACTGGCACGTGGGGCAGGCCTTCACCATGGGGGCCTTCACCTACGCCCAGCTCGACGCCGGCCGGTACGACGCCCCGGCCGTGCGCTTCCGCACCCGCCTGAGCGCCATCGTCACCTACGACGACGCCGTCATCCAGGACGCCGTGGACCAGGACGACACCGAGGCCGTCTTCACCCCGGCCCTCACCGACCGCCTCCTGCGGGACGGGGCGGCGGGGTTCCCCACCTACGACCTGCGCCTGGCGGGCGGGGCGGCCGAGGTGCCCGTGGTCGAGCGCGAGATCATCGCCGCCCTCCCCCCGGGGGCGACCTACAGCTTCCGGGTGTCCTCGGTCACCGAGGGGGAGGTGGAGCGGGCCATGAAGCCCGAGTCCATCGCCCTGGGCGTGTTCGGGCTCATCGCCCTGGTGGCCACCGTGGTCATCGCCGCCCAGGCCGTGGCCCGCAGCCTGCGCCGCAACCGCCGCGACCTGGAGGTGCTGCGGGCGCTCGGCGCCCACCCGGCCCTCCTGCTGGCCGACGCCCTCCTGGGCATCGCCGCCGCCCTGGTGGTGGGCGCCGTCCTGGCCGGGGCGGTGTCGGTGGCGCTGTCCCCCCTGGCCCCCCTGGGGGCGGTGCGGGCGCTCGACCCTTCGCCCGGGTTCGAGCCGGACTGGGCCGTGGTGGGGGTGGGGGCGGCGGTGTTCGTGGCCGGCCTGGGGGCGCTGGCCCTGGTGCTGGCGCTGGCCACGGTGTGGCGCCTGCGCCGGGGGGAGCGGGTGCCGGCCGGCTCCTCGGCCTTCGTGGCCAACGCCCTGCGCCTCGGCCTCCCGCCCTCGTCGGTGGCGGGGCTGCGCTTCGCCGTCGAGCGCGGCGGCGGCGACGCCGTCCCGGTGGGTTCGACCCTCCTGGGGGCGGTCCTGGCCGTGACCGTGGTGGTGGCCACGCTCACCTTCGGGTCCGGCCTGGGCACCCTGGTGTCGCACCCCGCCCTGTACGGCTGGAACTGGGACGCCGCCGTGGTGGGGCAGGGCGGGGCCAAGGTCCCGGCCCTGACCGACCGGCTCCTGGCCCGCGACGGCGACGTGGCCGCCTGGACGGGCTACACCTACGGCGACGCCGAGGCCGACGGGATCACCGTCCCCGTCCTGGTGTCGCCGGTCGACCCCCGCGTCGCCCCGCCCATCCTCTCCGGCCACGGCCTCGAGGGGCCCCACCAGGTGGTGCTGGGGGCGACCACCCTGGCCGAGCTGCACAAGCAGGTGGGCCAGTACCTGACGCTCAGCTACGGGGCCCCCAACAACGTGGCCACCTACATCCCCCCCGTGCGCCTGCGCATCGTGGGCTCGGCCACCCTGCCCGCCGTGGGCAACGCCTTCACCCTGCACGTGTCCATGGGGACGGGGGCCGTCATCGCCGCCGCCCTCGAGCCCCCCGCCTTCGTGGCCTCCCAGACCAACCCCGACCCCAACGCCGACGGCTCGGACATCGTGGTGATCCGGCTGCGCCCCGGCGTGGCCCCGGCCGCCGGCCTGGCCTCGGTGCGGGCCGTGGCGGCCACCACCACCAGGCGCCTCGCTTCCGACCCCGACGCCGGCGGCATCTTCACCGCCCTGCCCGTCCAGCAGCCGGCCGAGATCGTCAACTACAAGGCCATGGGATCCACCCCGGCCGTCCTGGCCTCGTCCCTGGCCCTGGGGGCGGTGGTGGCCCTGGGCCTCACCCTGGTGGCCGCCGTGCGGCGGCGGCGGCGCGACCTGGCCCTGCTCAGGACCATCGGCTTCGTCCAGCGCCAGCTGGCCGCCGTGGTGGCGTGGCAGGCCTCGGTGGCGGCCGCCGTCGGCGTGGTGGTGGGCGTGCCGGCCGGCATCGTGGTGGGGAGGGTGCTGTGGAGCGCCTTCGCCCGGGCCATCGCGGCCGTGCCCCGTCCCACCGTGCCCGTGCCCGAGCTGGTGCTGGTGGCGGGGGCGGCCCTGGTGCTGGCCAACGTGGTGGCGCTCGTCCCCGGTCGTCTGGCGGCCCGCACCGCCACGGCCGAGCTGTTCCGGGCCGAGTAGCGGCCCGGCCCCGCCTCAGGACGGCGCCGGGGTCACCAGGACGCAGCGGGTGCCGCTGTAGATGGTGGGCATGCACTTGTTGCAGTGCACGCACAGCGACTCGGTGGCGGTGCCGGACTGCAGGCGCTGCACCAGATCGGGCTGGCGCAACAGGGCCCGGGCCATGGCCACGAAGGCGAAGCCCTCCCGGAGCGCCCCCTGCACCGTGTCGAGGCGGTTGATGCCCCCCAGGAGGACGAGGGGCATGCGCAGGGCGGCCCGGAACTGCCGGGCGTAGGGGAGGAAGAAGGCCTCCTCGAAGGGGTAGTCGGGCATGAAGCGCCGGCCCACCAGGGCGAAGCCCAGGCGGGCGGCAGGGTGGAGGGTGGCGGCGAACTCGCGCCGGGGGGCCTCCCCCCGGAACAGGTACATTGGATTGGCGAGCGAGCTCCCCCCGGTGAGGGTGAGGGCGTCGAGGGCCCCGTCCTCCTCGAGCAGGGTCGCCACCGCCACGCTGTCCTCCAGCCACAGGCCGCCCGGGACCCCGTCGGCCATGTTGAGCTTGGCCGTCACCGCCACGCCGTCCCCCACCGCCCCGCGCACGGCCAGGGCCACCTGGCGGGCGAAGCGGGCCCGGTTCTCGACGCTGCCACCGTAGCGGTCGGTGCGCCGGTTGAGCCGGGGGCTGAGGAAGGACGACAGGAGGTAGTTGTGGCCCAGGTGGAGCTCGAGGGCGTCGAAGCCGGCGCCGGCCACCCGCCGGGCGGCGGCGGCGTAGTCGTCGGTGATGCGGGCGATGTCGTCCTCGGTCACGGCCCTGCTCACCGTGCCGAGCGGGCTCACGTGACGGCTCGGGGCCAGGGCCGGCATGCGGTTGGAGCGGGGGTTGGCGACGGGCCCGGCGTGGCCCAGCTGGGCTGCCACGGCCGCCCCCGTGGCGTGCACGGCCTCGGCCAGGCGCCCGAGGCCGTCCAGGACGGCGGGGTCGTCCCCGGCCACGAGGCAGTGGCGGTCGGTGCGCCCCTCGGGCGAGACCGCCACGTAGGCCACCGTGGTCATGGCCGCCCCGCCCGCCCCCACCCCCCGGTGGAACTCCACCAGCCTGTCGGTGACCGCCCCCCGGGGGGTGGCCCCCTCGAAGGTGGCCGCCTTGACGAAGCGGTTGCGGAGGGTGAGCGGGCCCAGGCGTCCCGGGGCGAAGGGGTCGGGGGCCGCCTCCGCCGGCGCTGGCCCGCCGGCCGCCTCCGGGCTCACGCGTCGGGGGAGATCTCGAAGCGGTAGCCCACGCCCCGCACCGTGGTGATGATGGTGGGCGAGGAGGAGTCCACCTCGACGTGGCTGCGCAGGCGCTTGATGTGGACGTCGAGGGTCTTGGTGTCCCCCACGTAGTCCGCCCCCCACACCCGGTCGATGAGGGTGTCGCGGGTGAGGACGCGCCCGGCGTTCTGGATGAGCAGCGACAGCAGCTCGAACTCCTTGCGGCGCAGGTGGACCTCGTTCCCCCGCACGAAGACGCGGTGGCGGTCGGGGTCGACGAGGACCCCGCCCACCTCGAGCGCCCCGCTCCCCTCGGGGACGTGGGCGGCGGCAGGGTCGCCGGCCGGGCTGCGCCGCAGGACGGCGCGCATGCGGGCCACGAGCTCCCGCAGGCGGTACGGCTTGGTGACGTAGTCGTCGGCGCCGACCTCGAGCCCCACCACGGTGTCGATCTCGGTCCCCTTGGCCGTCACCATGATGATGGGGACCTGGGAGCGGGTGCGGATGGCACGGCACACGTCAACCCCCGACATCTTGGGGAGCATGATGTCGAGGAGGACGAGGTCGGGCTCGAGGCTGTCGAAGAGCGCCAGCGCCTCGGGTCCGTCACGCGCCACCGAGACGTCGAAGCCCTCGCGCCCCAGCCCGATGGCCAGGGCGTCCACGAAGGACTCCTCGTCCTCGGCCACGAGGACCGTCACGGCCCGTCCCCGGTCGCGGGCCCGGGCGGCGCTCTCGGCGCTGTGCTCGCCCCGCCGGCCGCCGGTGTGGCGGGCCGAGGGGGCGCTGGAGGTCGCGCTCACCCTCAGCCGACCTCGGAGTGCGAGGGCAGGATGAGGCGGAAGGTGGAGCCCTCACCTTCGCGCGAGTCCACCTCGACGTGGCCCTGGTGGTTGGCGGCCACGTGGCGGACGATGGAGAGGCCCAGGCCCGTGCCTCCGCTGTTGCGGCTGCGACCCTGGTCCACGCGGTAGAAGCGCTCGAAGATGCGGTCGAGGTCGCGGGCCGGGATCCCCACGCCCTGGTCGTCGACGTCCAGGCGGACCTGGCCCTCGGCCACGGTGCCGGCGAAGCGCACCGAGCTGCCGTCGTAGGAGAACTTCACGGCGTTCTCGAGCAGGTTGTAGAGGGCGGACACCAGCTGGCGGCGGTCGCCCAGCACCGTGACGGGCGGTGGCTCCTCCAGCTCGATCTTGATGTCGCGCTGCTCGGCCGCGCCCCGCACCCGCTCCACCGCCTCGGCCATGACCAGGTTGACGAGCACCGGCTCGCGCGGCGGGGCCTCCTCGGCCTCGATGCGCGACAGGTCGAGGAGGTCGTCGATGATGCGGCTCACCCGGAAGGCCTCGGAGTGGATGCGGCTGGCGAGGCGCTGGGCCACGGTGGGATCGGCCTCGGTCACCAGGGTCTCGGCCAGCAGGCCCAGGGCGCCGATGGGTGTCTTCAGCTCGTGGCTCACGTTGGCCACGAAGTCCCGCCGGATCTCCTCGAGGCGGCGGCGCTCCGACACGTCGTCGATGGCGGCGATGACCCCCAGCGTACGGCGGCCGTCGTCGATCAGTTGCGTCGACACCGCCAGCGTGCGGCGGGGGGGCCCGTAGAGGTCGAGGGTGCGGTGGGCCGAGCCCTGCTTCCAGGCGTCGGCCAGGAGGTCGACCACGGCCTGGGCGGCCAGGGCGTCGCCGTGGCGCCCGCCCATGAGACCCACGGCCCGGGCGTTGCGGAAGACCACGGTGCCGTTCTCGTCGCACACGATCACCCCCTGGGGCAGGGTGTCGAGGGCCCGCCGCAGGCGGATGGCGTCGGCCGAGGACTCGGCCACGGCCTCGGCGGCCCGGTCGGTGACGAGCTCCAGGTGGTGCAGGGCGGGCTCGATCCCGGTGTCGCCCTCCTCCGGGGCGTCCACCCCGAGGCGCGACGCCAGGGCCGAGAGCCGCTGTTCCAGGGCCTGGCGGCCCGAGCGCCGTCCCAGCACGGTGGCGAGCACGACCCCGGCCACGCCCACCACCGCCAGGGCGGCGAAGCCGATGATGACCACGCTCGACGAGACCTCGCCTGTCCCGAACACGGCACCAGCATGACAGGACTGGCCCGGGGTCGTGCCGGTCCTGCTCCCCCGCCGCCGGCCCTCCCGATCACCCCCGCTTCGCCCCCGACCGTCGGCCAGGATCAACGGGAGGACATCGAAATGAGCAGAACATCATGAAAGCTCTTGAAAAGAGCGGGAGAGCGACGTAGGTTGGCCGCTGCCCGGCCGTAGCCGTCGGCGAGGCCCGCCCCTCCCCCCGGCGCCCCGGCGGCGCGGCACGGGCGCAGCCACCAGAGGAACGACGCACGAAGAGAACAAAGAGAAAGGAGAGCGCGCCCATGGTCTCGGCCGTCCTGCACCTGGCGACGTCGGGGGTCACCCTCACGCCCGACACCAGCAACCTCCCCGGCGGTGAGGTCCTGCAACAGCTCACCGACGGCATCGGGGGCTGGGCCCTCGTCCTGGCCCTGGTCGGCCTGCTCATCGGGGCGGCGGCGTGGGCGCTCGGGGCCCATTCGCAGAACTACCACCAGTCCTTCAACGGCCGCCGCACCGTCATGGTGTCGGGGCTGGCGGCGCTCCTCATCGGGGCCGGCCCGGCCATCGTCAACTTCTTCTTCCACGCCGGGCAGGGCGTGCACTGACGTGCTCGACGCTCTCGCCGCCTGCCCCGGCGGCTCCCCCATCGCCGCCGGGGTCTGTGCCGCCGTCCCCGGCGCCGCCCTCCTGGCCCCGGTGGGGGGATCGCTGGCGGGGGCGGCCGCCGACGCCGTGGCCGGGGCCGGGATCGGCGCCGCCCTCGACGCCGCCGCCCAGTGGGTGGTGTCGGGAGCCACGTGGCTCCTGGGCCAGGTGGGCACGGTGCTGAGCGCCACCACCTCGGTCGGTCTGGGCACCACCTGGTTCCAGGCGCACGAGACGGTCATGGTCGCCCTCGCCGCCGCCGTGGTGCTCCCCATGGCGTGCTGCGCCGCCATCCAGGCCGTGGCGCAGCAGAGCGTGTCCATGCTGGTGCGCACCTTCCTCGTCTATCTCCCCCTCTCCCTCCTCCTCACCGGTGTGGCGGTGACCCTGGTGCGCATGGGCCTGGCGCTGAGCGACGCCGTCTCGGCCCAGATCCTCTCGGTGTCAGGGGTGCAGCCCAGCGGTGCCCTGCTCCCGCTCACGGCGGCGCTGGCGGCGGGAGGTCTCGGCCCCGGTTTCGTGGCCGGCGCTGCCGGGCTCCTCACCGCCCTGGCCGCCCTGGTGCTGTGGCTCGAGCTCGCCGTGCGGGCGGCGGCGGTGACCGTGGCGGCGCTGTTCCTGCCCCTGGCCCTGGCGGCGCTGGTGTGGCCGGCGGTCTCCCACTGGTGCCGGCGCCTGGCCGACACCCTGGTGGCCCTGATCCTGTCGAAGGTGGTCATGGTGGCCGTGCTGGGCCTGGGGGTCTCGGCCCTCATGGGCGGCCTGGACGGCAGCCCGGCCGGAGGCGGCTTCCCCGCCGTCGTCACCGGTGTGGCCCTCCTGGTGATCGCCACCGTGGCGCCGTACACGCTGCTGCGCCTGGTGCCCGCCGTCGAGGCCGGAGCCGTCCTGCAGCTCGAGGCGGCGAGGACCCGGGCCCACGGCGCGGCGCGGCCCGTCATCGACCGGGCCCAGCGCGAGCAGCGGGCGGCGGCCCGCGGCTCCTCGGGGGGAAACGCCCCGCTCCTCCTGGAGCTGGTGGCGGCGGCGTCGGGACCGTCTGCGTCGGGACCGTCGTCGTCCGGACTGGCGTCGTCGGGTCCGTCTGCGTCGGGACCGTCGGGCGCCGAGACCCAGCGCGACGGGACGTCGGGCGACGAGCGCACGCCGCCGAACACGTACGCGCTCGACGAGGTGCCACGCCACGAACCGGGCTGGGGTGCACCGGGCGGGGCACCGGGCGGGGCACCCGGCCCCGGAAGCGCGCGCGGCAACGACAGCGCAAGCGGCCACGGCAGCGGCCCGGGCGGCGGTGCCGGGTCGGTGCAGACGCCCCCGGCCGGGGACGACCCGCCCTCCGTGCCGCGGTCGTCGCCGCCCCCATCCGACGGCACCCCGCCCTCATGAGCGACGACGACGTCGGGGCGGGGCGGTACCGGTTCGGGCCCCTGGAACGACGCGGGGTCGTGGCCGGATGGCGGGGCGGGCAGATCGTGGCCGTGGCCGCCGGGCTGGTGGCGGCGGTGGCGGCCCTGCGGGTCTCGGCCTCGGTGGGCGGCGCCGCCGTGGCCGTGGTGGCGGTGGCCGTCGGGGTGGCGGTTGCCACGTGGCCGCTGGCCGGACGCAGCGCCGAGGAGTGGGCCCCCGACGCCGCCCGCCACGCCCGGGCCGAGCTGGCGCGGTCCAGGCGCCGGCTGGCCGGCCCCGGGGCGGAGATCACCCTCCTCGAGGTGGGCACCGGCGCGGCGCAGGTGGGTGTGGTGTGGGATCGCCGCCACGGCACGTACGGCGCCGTGCTGCGCGTCGGCGCCTCGGGTTTCTCCCTGCTCGGTCAGGAGGAGCAGACCGAGCGGGTGGCGCGGTGGTCGGCCGTCCTGGCCTCGACGGCGCGGGCCGGCTCGGCCCTGCATCGCCTGCAGTGGATCGAGACGGCCCTTCCCCCCACGGCGGCCCGTGCCCGGCCCGTCGTCGACGGCGGGGACGACCTCGGCACCGACGCCGGCGCGGAGATCGGCGCCGACGCCGGCGTGGCGGCGGCCCGGGTGTCGTACGCGGCGCTGTGCCGTGCCGAGGAGGAGGCGGCGTGGCGACACGAGGTGGTGCTGGTGCTGACCGTGCACGCCCGCAAGTCGGGGCGCGCCGTGAGGGCGGCGGGCTCCGGTCACGGCGGTGCCTGCGCCGTCCTCCTGCACGAGGTGGCGGCGCTGCGCCGCCAGCTCCGCCAGGCGGACCTCGGGACCGAGACCGTGCTCGACCGCGCCGCCGTGGCCGCGCTGGTGCGCCGGGCCTCGGCCGCCGACGGCGCCGTCCCCGTGGCGGCCGGCGCCTGGCGCTGGCCCTGGCCCATGGCGGTCGAAGCACAGTGGGGGCGCCTGCGCACGGACGACACGTGGCACGTCACCTTCTGGGTGGCGGAATGGCCCCGTCTCGACGTCGGCCCCGATTTCCTCTCGCCCCTGGTGCTCTCGTCCCAGGCGCGCCGCGCCGTGTCGGTGGTGATGGAACCGGTCGGCACCCTGGCCGCCGCCCGCCGCATCGAGCAGGCCCGCACCGCCGACGCCGCCGACGCCGAGCTGCGGCGCCGGGGCGGCTTCCTCACCACCGCCCGCCGGACCCGGGAGCGGGCCACCCTGGCCCGGCGCGAGGTGGAGCTGGCCGACGGCCACGCCCAGCTCCGCTTCACCGGCTACGTCACGGTGACGGCCTCCGACCCCGAGGCGCTCGAACGCGACTGCGGGGCGGTCGAGCAGGATGCGGCCCGGTGCGGGATCGAGCTGCGCCGGTGCTACGGCGATCAGCTCCGGGCCTTTCTCTGCACGTTGCCGCTCGGCCGCGGTCTGGCCTGAGCACCGGCCATGGCACCGGCACCGCACGAGGCCACCACGCGCCACCTGGGCGCGCTCTATCCCTTCCTGCGGGAGTCCGGTCTCGGGGAGGAGGGCGTCCTCGTCGGCCGCGACCTGCTGGGGGCGGCCTTTCGCTTCGACCCCTTCGCCCTGTACCGACGGGGCGTGCTCACCAATCCCAACATGGTCGTGGCCGGTCAGCTGGGCCGGGGCAAGAGCGCCTTCGTGAAGACGTGGTTGTGGCGCCAGGCCGCCCTCGGCCGCCGCGCCTGGGTCGTGGACCCCAAGGGCGAGTACGGAGGATTGGCCCGGGCCTGGGGGGTCACGCCGGTGGCGCTGCGACCGGGCGGGGCGGTCCGGCTCAACCCCCTCGACGCCGTGGGGGGGAGGGCCGGGGACGCGCCCGGGGAAGGACCGGACCACGAGGAGACGGTGCGGGGGCGGGTGGCACTGCTGGCGTCGCTGGCCGAGGCCAGCCTGGGCCGGGCCCTCACGCCCCCCGAACGCGGCGCGGTGGAGCTGGCCGTGACGGCCGTGTCGCGCCCCCGAGCGGCGCCCTCCCTCCCCGACGTGGTGGAGGCGCTGCTGCATCCGGACCCCGGGTCGGCGGCCGAGGTGGGCACCGACGCCGAGGGCCTGCGCGCCGACGGGCGCCACGTGGCCCTGGAACTGCGCCGCCTGGTGAGCGGCGACCTGCGCGGCATGTTCGACGGGCCCACCACCCCCGGGGTGAAGCTCGACGCCTCGCTGGTGGTGCTGGACCTGTCCGCCGTGTACCACTCGGCCGCCCTGGGAGCGCTCATGGCCTGCGCCACCGCCTGGCTGCACGGTGCCCTGGCCGCCTCGGGCGGCGCCGTGCTCGTGGTCGACGAGGCCTGGGCCATCCTCGCCAACGTGGGCGTGGCCCGCTGGTTGCAGTCGTCGTGGAAGCTGTCGCGGGCGCGCGGCGTGGCCAACGTGGCCGTGCTGCACCGGCTCAGCGATCTCGACGCCGCCGGGGCACGGGGGTCGGAGCAGGTGGGGCTGGCCACCGGACTCCTGGCCGATTCCGAGACCCGCGTCGTCTACGCCCAGAGCCCGGGCGAGGTGGAACGCACCGCGGCGCTGCTCGGGCTCAGCACCACCGAGGCCGACCTCCTTCCCCACCTGGGGCGCGGCGTCGCCCTGTGGAAGGTCGGCACCCGCTCCTTCCTGGTCGAGCATCGCCTCTCGCCCCTCGAGCACGCCCTGGTCGACACCGACGCCGCCATGGGCGAGGCCACGCCCGAGCCGTGACCCTGTCGGGCGGCCTGGGCCTGGTGCTGGGGGCGGCCGGTGTGGCGGGCCTGGCCCGCACCGCTGGGCCTGGCCCGTGGCGCCGTCCCCCCGGGCCGCAGCGGCGCCGGCCCGCGCCGGGGCGCCGACCCCGGTCCGGCACCGACGTGGAGCCGGCCCGCTGGGCCCGGCGCCGTGACCTCGGTGCGCTGCTGGTGCGGGCCCCGGCCGCCGGGCGCCTGACCCTGGGACGGTGGCGGCGCCGCCTGGTGGCGGCCGAGCCGGGGCATTCGGTGCTGGTGGTGGGCCCCACCCAGAGCCGCAAGACGAGCGGCTTCGCCGTGCCCGCCATCCTCGAATGGGAGGGTCCGGTCGTGGCCGCCTCGGTCAAGTCGGACCTGGCCCGTCACACGGCGGGGTGGCGGGGCCGGATGGGCCGGGTGGCCGTCTACGACCCCACCGGGGCCACCGGGATGGCTCCCACCTGGTGGTCGCCCCTGCACGGCGCCGGCACCTGGGAGGGGGCGCGGGGCGTCGCCGCCTCGCTCACCGAGGTGGCCCGCAGCTCGGCCGGGTCCCTCACCGACGGCGACTTCTGGTACGCCACGGCGGCCAAGCTCCTCGCCCCGCTGCTCCACGGCGCGGCCCTGTCGGGGCGGACCATGGTCGACGTGCTGCGCTGGCTCGACACCCAGGAGACGGCGGAGGTGGCCGAGGCCCTGGGGGCGGCGGCCGCCTTCCCGGCCCTGCAGGCGGCCCAGGCCTCGTGGGGCCGCGACGAGCGCCAGCGCAGCGCCGTGTACACCACGGCCGAGACCGTCCTCGAGGCCTTCGCCGCCCCCGACGTCGCCGCGGGCGAGCGCACCGGGGCGGGCGAGCGCTTCGACCCCGCCGCCCTGCTGGACGGATCCCACACCCTCTACCTGTGCGCCCCGGCCCACGACCAGCGCCGCCTGCGGCCCCTGTTCGCCACGCTGGTGGCCCAGGTGGTCGAGGCCGCCTACCGGCGCGCCACGCGTCTGGGCGGCCCCATCGACCCGCCCCTCCTGGTGGTGCTGGACGAGGCCGCCAACGTGGCCCCGCTGGCCGACCTCGACGTGCTGGCCTCGACGGGGGCGGGGCACGGGGTGCAGCTCGTCACGGTGTGGCAGGACCTGGCCCAGCTCGAGGCCCGCTACGGCCGGCGCTCGGGGACGGTGGTCAACAACCACCGCGTCAAGGTCTTCCTCTCCGGCATCGCCGACCCCGGCACCCTGGAGCACGCCAGCACCCTGGTGGGCGAGACCGAGGTGCGCAGCCGTACCACCACCGTCGACGCCTCGGGGGCGCCCTCGGTCACCGACGCCCCCACGCCGCGCCGGCTCGTGGCCCCCGACGCCCTGCGGCGCATCGCCCCGGGCCGGGCCGTGGTCGTCTCCGGGCACCTGCCCCCCGTGTCCCTGACCCTGCGCACGTGGCCCGACGTGCCGGCCCTGCGGCGGCGGGCCGAGACGGCGCCCTGAGGCGCACCACGGTGACTCAGCGCACGGTGGCGACGGAGAAGCCGCCCACCCCCTGGCCCGTCACGCTCGATCCGGTGTCGGTGGCGAAGAGGTAGAGGGCCTTGCCGAGGTAGGTGACCTGGAGGACCTTCTTCTTGCCCACGTGCACCTTCTCGGTGCCGAGCCCGCTCGTCCCCAGGGGGACCTTGGTGCCCTTGGGCATGACGAGGGGCGGCCACACCGCCAGGCACGATCCCGTGCACGGTCCGGACGAGGTGTAGAGGCTCCGGCCGTGCACCGTGGCCAGCATCTCGCCGTAGGGGGCGCGGTCGACCACCGCGACCACCGTGGCCGTCTTGGCCTTGTGCTTGCCGTCGGCCGACGCCGTGGCGGCCGGTGCCACCGTGGCCAGCACCACGGCGGTGAACGCGACGCCCGCCACGGCCCGACGACGGCGCCGCGTGCGTGCTGCGACGCGTGCGTCCCACCGGTGCCCTGTCAGCGCGTGCTCGTTCATGTCCCCACCTCCGACGTGCCGGCCCCGACTGCTGCGGATACGGCCGGGGTCGGCACTTCGTTCACGACCGGCCGACGCCGGCCGCGGCCGGGCGGTG
>DATJOV010000272.1:0-5342 GCA_035506735.1 Acidimicrobiales bacterium
CAGGCCTTCGCCGACGTGAACGAGCACTTCCAGGGTCTGGTGGGCACCCTGTTCCCGGGCGGGACGGGTCGCCTGGAGCTCACCGACCCGACCGACCTCCTCGAGACCGGGGTGGAGGTCGAGGCCCGCCCGGCCGGCAAGAACGTGCGCAAGCTGTCGCTGCTGTCGGGCGGGGAGCGCTCCCTCGTGTCCCTGGCCTTCCTCTTCGCCGTGTTCCGCAGCCGGCCGTCGCCCTTCTACCTCCTGGACGAGGTGGAGGCGGCCCTCGACGACGTCAACCTCCACCGCTTCCTGGACCTCCTCCACGAGTTCCGGGGCGAGGCCCAGCTCATCGTGGTGAGCCACCAGAAGCGCACCATGGAGGCGGCCGACGCCCTCTACGGGGTGACCATGACGCCGGGGGGCTCGTCCAAGGTCGTGAGCCAGAAGGTGCGCAAGGGCACACCCGAGGCCGAGCCGGCCGTCTCGCCCGCCTGAACGGCCCCCTCCCGGGGACCGGGGCGGTGCGCGCCGACGTTAGGCTTCCGTGGCCATGATCGCCCTCTGGATCGCCCTCGCCGTCGTGCTCGTGGCCCTGATGGTGGGCCTGGTGGTGGCCGTGCCCCGCCGTCGGCGGGGCGCCGGGGGGAGCGGCCCCACCCCCACGGTCGAGACGGGCCCGCCCCGCCCGACGGCCCGCCCGCCCCGCCCCGTCCCGAGCCCCGCCCCGAGCACCGCCCCGGGTGTGGCCGAGGAGCCCGGGGCCGCCGTCGTGGCCGAGGCCGAGGCCCTCCTGGCCGGGCCCGAGGCCCCCGCCGCCCCGGTCGAGCCCGCCCCGCCCGAGCTGCGCGAGCGCATGGGCAAGACCCGGGGCCTCATCGCCGGGGCCGTGCGGGCCATGCGCTCCCGGGGGTCGGTCGACGGCGAGACCTGGGAGGAGCTCGAGGAGGCCCTCCTGCGGGCCGACGTGGGGGTGGCCACCACCTCCACCCTCCTCGACGACCTGCGGGCCCGGGTGGCGGGCGGGGACCTGCGGGGCCCCGACGCCGTGGTGGAGGCCCTGCGCCAGGACCTGCGCCGCTCGCTCGACACCGAGGCGGGGACGGGGCTCGAGGTGGACAAGGACGCCACCACGGTGTGGCTCTTCGTCGGGGTGAACGGGGTGGGCAAGACCACCACGATCGGCAAGGTGGCCCGCCGCCAGACCGAGGCCGGGCACTCCGTCCTGCTGGCGGCGGGTGACACCTTCCGCGCCGCGGCGGGAGAACAGCTCGAGCTGTGGGCGGAGCGAGCCGGGGTGGAGATCGTGCGCGGGGCCGAGGGGGGTGACCCCAGCGCCGTGGTCTTCGACGCCGTGCAGCGGGCCGCGGCCCGGGGCAACGACCTGGTCCTGGCCGACACGGCCGGGCGGCTGCACACCAAGGTCAACCTGGTGGAGGAGCTCAAGAAGATCCGACGGGTGGCGGACCGCCCCCCGGGCAAGGTCATGGAGGTCCTCCTCGTCCTCGACGCCACCACGGGCCAGAACGGTCTCGCCCAGGCCCGCCAGTTCCTGGACGCGGTGGGCGTGACCGGGGTGGTGCTGACCAAGCTCGACGGCTCGGCCAAGGGCGGGATCGTGGTGGCCATCCAACGCGAGCTCGGGATCCCGGTGAAGCTCGTGGGGCTGGGGGAGGGACCGGGCGACCTGGTGCCCTTCGACCCCGACGAGTTCGTGACGGCCCTCTTCGAATGACGCGGCGCCGCCGCCCCGGGGCCTGCCCGGTAGCCTGAGCCCCCCATGTTCGACGCCCTCTCCGACCGCCTCGAAGGCATCCTGGGCCGCCTCCGCAGCCGGGGGCGCATCGGCGACGCCGACATCGAGGAGACCCTCGGACAGATCCGCACCGCCCTGCTCGAGGCCGACGTCGACATCGGCGTGGCCCGGGCCCTCGTGGCCGGGATCCGGGGCCGCCTGGTGGGCGAGGCCCTGTCGCGCAGCCTCAGCCCGGCCCAGCAGGTGGTCAAGGCGGTGCACGAGGAGCTCGTGGACGTCCTCGGGGGCGAGACCCTCCGCCTCACCTACGCCTCGCCCCCGCCCACCGTGGTCCTCCTGGCCGGGCTGCAGGGTGCGGGCAAGACCACCACCGCCGCCAAGCTGGCCCGCTGGTACCGCCAGCAGGGCCGCAACCCCCTGCTGGTGGGGGCCGACCTCCAGCGCCCCGCCGCCGTCGAGCAGCTGCGGGTCCTCGGCCAGCAGGCCGGGGTGCCGGTGTTCAGCCAGCCCACCGATCCGGTGGCGGTGGCCGCCGGCGGGCTGGAGGAGGCGCGGCGCCTGGGCCGCGACGTGCTCATCGTGGACACGGCCGGGCGCCTGGCCATCGACGACGCCCTCATGGACGAGGTCCGGCGCGTGTCCGAGGCCGTGACCCCCCGCTACACCTTCCTCGTCATCGACGCCATGACGGGGCAGGACGCCGTGGGCACGGCCCGCGCCTTCCACGACACCCTCGAGCTCGACGGCGTGATCCTCACCAAGCTCGACAGCGACGCCCGGGGCGGCGCCGCCCTGAGCGTCAAGCACGTGGTGGGCCGCCCCATCGCCTTCGCCTCCACCGGGGAGCGGCTGGCCGACTTCGACCTCTTCCACCCCGACCGCATGGCGGACCGCATCCTCGGCATGGGCGACGTGCTCAGCCTCATCGAGCAGGCCGAGCGGGAATTCGACCGCGACGTGGCGGCCGAGGGGGCCACCCGTCTCATGCAGGGCCGCTTCACCCTGGAGGACTTCCTGTCCCAGCTCCAGCAGGTGAAGAAGCTCGGGTCGATCGGCAACGTCCTGTCCCTGCTCCCCGGGGTGCCCAAGGAGCTCAAGGCGGCCGACGCCATCGACGACCGTCAGGTGGGCCAGGTCGAGGCGATCATCCGCTCCATGACCCCGAGCGAGCGGGCCGAGCCGGCCCTCATCGACGGCTCCCGGCGTGTCCGCATCGCCCGGGGGAGCGGGACCAGCACCCAGGAGGTCAACCAGCTCCTGCGCCAGTTCAAGGAGGCCCGGCAGCTCATGCGCTCCCCCGGGATGCTCGGGTCCATGCTGGGCGGCAAGGGGGGCCGCCTGGCCCAGTCCCTGGCCGACCGCATGGCCGACCCCGGCCTGGGCCAGGGCGACCTGGCCGGGCTCGGGAGCGGCCTGGGCGGGCTGGGGTCCGGGGTCGAGGGGTCCGGGCCGGGGTCGGCCCCGGCCGCCCGGGGGGCGAAGGGGCGCCCCGGGGCCAAGAAGAAGAAGGGCGGGCGGGTCACCCCCAAGTCGGGCGGGGGCCGCCCGGGCTGAGGCCCGGCGGCGATTTCCCCCCCCGGGCCCGCCACGGGTCACAATGGTGGGTCGCCCCGGGACTCGGGGCGGCGCGACGAGGAAGCCAGGAGAGGCAAACGGTGGCAGTCAAGCTCCGCCTCATGCGGATGGGGAAGAAGAAGCAGCCGACCTACCGGGTGGTGGCGGCCGACGGACGTTCGCCCCGCGACGGGCGCTTCATCGAGATCGTGGGGACCTACGCCCCCCGGGGACGGTCCACGGCCGAGCCCGACGCCATCGTGAAGATCGACAACGACAAGGCGCTCAAGTGGCTGCGCCAGGGGGCCCAGCCCACCGACCGGGTGGAGAAGCTGTTGCGGGCCTCGGGAGCCTGGGACGTGTTCAGGCCGGGCCCGTCGTGAGCGACATGGCCGACGGCAACGAGGCCGCCGACGCCGTGGACGACATGGCGGGCAACCGGGTCGAGGGCGGGACGGCGCGCGCCGTCCTGGACTACATCGCCCGGTCCCTGGCCAGTGACCCCGACGCCGTGGTGGTCGAGACCGACGAGTCGAGCCGCGGCACGCGCTTTCGCATCCACGTCGCCCCCGGGGACATGGGGCGCATGATCGGGCGCCGGGGCCGGGTGGCCCAGGCCATCCGCACCGTCGTCAGGGTGGCGGGGTCGCGCGACGGGGTGGAGACCAACGTCGACTTCGTCGACGACTGACGACGCCGGGACGGGCCGGCCTCCACCCCCGGTTCCCGCTCCGGCACCGGCGCCCCCGCCCCGGGACGGGCCGCCCCTGCTCGAGGTGGGCCGGGTGGGCCGGGCCCACGGCCTGGGAGGCGAGGTCGTGGTGGCCTTCGTGAGCAATCGGCCCGAGCGGGCCGCCCCCGGCGCCGTCCTCACCACGGCCGAGGGCACCCGGCTGGTGGTGGCGTCGTCCCGGGCCACGGGCACGGGCTGGCTGGTGCGCTTCGCCGGGGTCGAGAGCCGGCCCGCAGCCGAGGCCCTGCGGGGCACGCTGCTGTTCGCCGAACCCATCGCCGACGACGAGGCCTGGTGGGTGCACGAGCTCATCGGGGCCGAGGTCGTGGACGGGGAGGGCGAGGTGCTGGGGGTGGTGCGGTCCGTGGTGGCCAACCCCGCCAGCGACCTCCTCGAGCTCGAGGACGGCGGCCTCGTGCCCCTGCGCTTCGTGGTGGCCCGGTCGGGCCGGCGCCTCGTGATCGACGCCCCCCCCGGATTGCTCGACCCGCCCCCCGGCGGGGGCACCGGCGCCTCCTGAGGCGGCGCCGCCCACGGTGCGCATCGACGTCTTCACCATCTTCCCCGCCCTGGTGGAGCACTTCGTGGAGGGGTCGCTCATGGGCCGGGCCCGGCGGGACGGGCTCCTCGACATCCGGGTCCACGATCTGCGGGCCGGGGCGGGCGATCCCCGCCGGTCCGTGGACGACGCCCCCTTCGGCGGCGGGGCGGGGATGGTCCTGGCCCCGGGGCCGATCGTGGCGGCGGTGGAGGGGGCCGACCCGCCCCGCCCCCTGCTCCTCCTGGGGCCGGCCGGCCGGCGCCTGGACCAGGGGGTGGTGGGGGAGCTGGCCGCCCTGGGCGACTCGCCCTCGGGGGGGTTCTCCCTCCTGTGCGGGCGCTACGAGGGGGTCGACCAGCGCGTCGCCGACCACGTGGTCGACGGGGAGCTCTCGGTGGGCGACTACGTCCTGGCCGGGGGGGAGGCGGCCGCCCTCGTGGTGGTGGAGGCGGTGGCCCGCCTCGTCCCCGGGGTCATGGGCAACGCCGAGTCCGCCGGGGACGAGAGCTTCAGCCACGGGCTCCTGGAGTACCCGCAGTACACCCGGCCGGCGCTGTTCCGGGGCTGGGGCGTGCCCCCGGTGCTGCTCTCCGGGGACCACGGCCGCATCGCCCGTTGGCGCCGGGCCATGGCCCTGCACCGCACCCTGCGGCGCCGGCCCGACCTCATCGAGGGGCGGGGCGGCCTGAGCGAGGAGGAGGCCCGGCTCCTGGCCGAGTGGCCCGAGGAGGACGGCAGGGACGGGCCGGAGGCGGCTCCGGCCCCGGACGGCGAGGCCG
>DATJOV010000273.1:0-8720 GCA_035506735.1 Acidimicrobiales bacterium
GAGCCTCTTCGTGGGGTCGAGCTCGGCCCTGTGCTCCACGGCGGCCCAGACCACGGCCCACACCTTCGGCTTCGACAGCCTGACCAGCGCCGAGGGCACCTGCGGCTCCACCGCCACGCAAGGCAACAGCTGATGGTCGCCGGGCCACGGCGAGATCGGGCGCCTCGAACGAGTCGATGGCGTCGAATGCGCAGTCACGAACACGAGGAGAGCGCTGGAATGAAGGCAATGATCGGTCGGCGGAGCCTCGCCGTGCGTGGCGCGGTGGTGGCCGCGGTGGTGGCAGGGGCCATCGTGCCCCTGGTGCTCGGGGCGTCGACCCCGGCCCTGGCCTCCACCCTCGACGGGGCTGCGGTCATCACGGACACGGCATCGAACCCACTGAGCTCGGGGGCGTCGACGGCGGAGTTCTCCCTCGCACTTGCGCCGACCAATGCCACGCCGGCGGCGTGCTCGGGGGACACGGCCAGTGACGGCTACCACGTGTACTCGTACCTGGTCCAGGCGGGAACCACGATCTCGTCCCTGACGTTCACCAGCCACCCATCGGCGGGTCTCGGTCTGGTGAACAACGTCGGCGTGTACTACGGATCGGCCAACACCGCCATCCACACCGGCCAGATCGTGTCGATCCCCACCAACTTCGAGTTCGGCCCGCTGGTGGCCGACGACGGCGTGGCCCTGTCGACCCTGCTCTACACCGGGGGCACGACCGGCGTGTGGGAGGCGGGCCTGGCCTGCGCCACGAGCTCGGGCACCCTGAGCGACTACTGGAACGTGCCCGTCACGTTCAGCGCGTCGGGGAGCGACCCGAACGGCTTCGTGTGGTCGGCATATCAGACCACCCCCCAGACCGCCCCCACCACGACCACGGCCTCGTCGACAGCGAGCGCCCAGCTCGCCACGGCCAACGCCACCGGCGCCGTCACCTACAGCGTGTCGAGTGCCTCGAGCGCCCTGGCGGTGAGCAGCTCGGGGCACGTCACCACCACGGGGGCCCTGTCGGCGGGGAGCTACACCGTGGGCGGCACCGACACCGACACGGCCTCGGACGCAAGCACCTGGAGCTTCACCCTCATCGTGAGCCCCGTGACCCTGACCCAGGGCAGTCCCAAGACCGGCACCACCACCACCTCGACCTCGGCCTCGTTCACGAGCCAGCTGACGGCCACCCCGGCCAACGGGACCATCAGCTACACGGTGACGAGCCCGTCGAGCGCCCTGGCGGTGAGCGGCTCGGGCCACGTCACGACGACCGGGTCCCTGGCCGCCGGCACCTACACGGCCAGCGGCACGGACGCCGACACAGCCCGGGACAGCGGCGCCTGGAGCTTCTCGCTCACGGTGTCGGCTGGGACCCTGGCCCAGGCGGCTCCCACCTCGGCCTCGGTGGTGAGCACCTCCTCGGCCGGCTTCACCGACCACCTTGCCGTCACCGGCGCCAGCGGCACCGTCACCTACACGGTGACCAGCCCCTCGAGCGGTCTGACGGTGAGCAGCTCCGGCAGCGTCGCCACCCCCGGCACCCTGGCGACGGGCACCTACACCGCCAGCGGCACCGACGCTGATTCGGCCGGGGACGCGGGGACCTGGTCCTTCTCCCTCACCGTCAGCCCCGCACCCGACAGCTTCACGAGCGCCAACCACGCCACGGCCACGGTGGGGGAGAGCAACTTCACGTTCTCGGTCACGACCTACCCGGCCGCCGCCAAGCTGAAGAGCTCGGGCAAGCTCCCGAAGGGGGTCAAGTTCAACAAGGCTACCCGCCAGCTGGCCGGGACGCCGACGTCGACCAAGCGCAGCTCGGCGGCGGGGGTGTACCACCTCACCTTCACGGCCACCTTCGGGAAGGGAAAGACCAAGGTCACGGCGACTCAGGCCTTCACCCTGACCGTCAACTCCTGATCGTCGCCGGCCGGCGTGGACCGGGTCCGGGCCCCAGGCCCCGGACCCGGTGGCGCGTCCGGCCTCGAGCCCGTCACAGCCCGTCCGACGGGGGACTAGCTTCGGGCGTCCGGGGTGTCGACCCGATGCCGTCGGGGTCGGGGACAGGGGAGGTCGGCCATGGCCGCAGGGCAGGACACGGGGACGTCGTCGGGGGCGGACCGTCCGCCCGATGTGCGCTTCGGGGTGTTCGTGCCCCAAGGGTGGAAGCTGGAGTACACCGGCTGGGGCGGACGCGCCGCGTGGGAGCGTTCGGTCGAGCTGGCCCGCACGGCCGAGGACCTCGGGTACGACCACCTGTGGGTGTACGACCACGTCGAGACGGTGCCGAGGCGAGAGCCCACCCACGTCTTCGAGGCCTTCACCATGCTGGCGGCGCTATCCCAGTGCACCGAGCGGGTCGGTCTGGGTCAGCTCGTGACGTGTTCGTCGTACCGCAACGCCGGGCTCCTGGCCAAGGAGGCGGCCTGCATCGACGTCTACTCGGGGGGGCGGGTGATCCTGGGCTTGGGCGCCGGGTGGTACCACGAGGAGTATGCCTCCTACGGCTACCCCTTTCTTCCTCCGGCCCAGCGCCTGGTCGCCCTGGAGGAGACGGTGTCCGCCATCCGGCGACTGTGGAGCGAGGAGACGGTCACCCTCGACGGCGAGCACGTCCATCTGGACGGTGCCTACTGCGATCCTAAGCCGCTCCAGCAGCGCCCGCCTGTGTGGATCGGTGGAGGCGGGGAGAAGGTCAACCTGCGCATCGCCGCACGCCACGCTGACGCCACCAACTGGCAAGTCGGGATCGACGCCTTTCGCCGCAAGTCGGCACTCCTGGAACAGTACTGCGAGGAGATCGGCCGGCCCTTCGCCCAGGTGTCCCGCACCCACGGGCCCGACTGCCGGATCTTCGACTCCGAGGCCGAGCTCCGGCGGTGGTGCCAGGAGCCCGACGGTGGGCATCTGTGGGGCCGCCAGCCAGCCGAGGACTACGTGGCGGAGAACCTGGTGGGGACGGTCGAGCAGGTGGTGGAGAAGACCCAGGAGTTCGTGGACGCCGGCGCCAGGCAGTTCGTCCTGTGGCTGCGGGACTTACCCGGGGACGAGACCCTCCGTCGCTTCATGGCCGACGTGGTGCCCAAGCTCGCCCTCTGACGGCCTGCTGGCCGGTTCACCACGGAGGCCCTCCCGGCCTTGGGTCCCCGGGAGGCACGCCGCCCTGCTCTGGCCCGTTCTGACCACCACCCGCCCGACCCCCTGTTCGGGCCGCGGCCTGGCCCGTGGCGCCCACACTGGATGGCGGGGCCGTTTTCAGATATATTTTATCTGAATAGTCGTATTTGGTGGGACGAAGCAGAGGGGGCATCTCGAGTGACCGCGACCGACGAGCTCCTCGCCAACAACGCGCACTACGTGAATGGCTTCGACAAGGGGAGCCCCCCGGCCAACCGGATGGCCGTCCTCGCCTGCTTGGACGCCTGTCTGGACCCCGCCAAGGCCCCGGGCCTGTCCGAGGGGGATGCCCACGTCACCCGCAACGCCGCCGGTGTGGCCTCGGAGGACGCCCTCCGCAGCCTCGCCATCTCCAAGCGCCTCCTCGGGACGGAGGAGATCGTCCTCGTCCACCACACCGACTCCGGCATGGAAACCTTCTCCGACGACGCCGTCGAGGATCAGATCCTCGAGGGCACGGGCCTGCGGCCGAGCTTCGCCCTCGAGGCAATCCCCAAGGCGGAGGACGACGTCCGGCAGAGGCCGGCCCGCATTCGCTCGAACCCCTTCGTGCCCAGCAGGGAGATCCGGGCCTCCGTGTACGAGTCGAGTCGGGGAGGCTGCGCGAGGTGGCACTCGACTGAGCGGGTGCTGCCACGCCCCAGGGGCGCAGCGCGCTCCCGCGGTAGGGAGACAGCGACGTCGGTCCGCACAGCGATGGCGGCCGGGACGAAGAGAGCAGGACCGACGGCGATGGTGCCGACAGGGGGAGGACGAGGGTGAGAGGACCACGCCGGCTGACACGGCACATCGGGATGTCGGGTGCGGTGGCGCTCGTGGTGGGCGTGGGCCTCGTGGTGGGCGGCCTGATCCGCGACTCCGGCACGCCGGCCCTGGCGTCGACCCTGGGGGGGACAGCCACCATCACGGACCCCTCCCTGACGCCGTTGTCGTCGGGGGGATCGACGACCCTGTTCTCGGTGACGCTCCCCACCGACGCCGCCTGCTCCGGGGACACGGCTACCGACGGGTACCACGTCTACAGCTACCTGGTTCCTGAAGGCACCGAAATCACCTCCATCACCTTCAGCACGCACCCCTCCGTCGGCTACGGATTCGTCAACAACACCGGGATCTACTTCGGGCCGGTGAACACCGCCATCACCACTGGGCAGATCATCTCGATCCCCACCAACTTCGAGTGGGCCCCGCTGCTCTCCGACGGCGTCTCGCTCACGGGATCCTCGACGGCGCTGCTCTACAGCGGCACCACCGGTGTGTGGGAAGCGGGGCTGGCCTGCGCCCAGAGCGACGGGACCCTGAGCGACTACTGGAACACCCAGGTCACCTTCTCGGCCAGCGGCGCCGACCCGAACGGCTTCGTGTGGTCGGCCGTGCCCGGCGTGGGAGGGACCACCACCACGACCGGTGCCACGTCTTCGACCACCTCGCCCACCAGCACCACTTCGTCGACGGCGCCGACGACGACGACCTCGAGCACGACGCCCACCTCGACCACCACGACCTCCGAGCCGACCACGACCACGACGACGACGCCCACGACCACCACGTCGAGCACGTCGACCACGTCGACCACGACCACCTCGACGACGAGCACCACGGTGCCGGCGACGACCACGACCACGACACCGGTGAGCACCACAGCGACCACGGCTCCAGTCACCACCACGACGGTCGTCGGCCCGCGGAGCCCCACCGCCCTGTCGTCGACCCTGTCCGGTGACGGCCAGAGCGACGGGACGATCGTGGTGGATTCCGGCACGCCGGTGACGGACCAGGCCACGCTGTCGGGAACGGACGTCGCCCACGCCGGGGGCACGGTCACCTACACGGTCCTGGGCTTGTGGTCTCCCCCGTTCTGGGGGCCGTTCGGCGACTCATCCTGGAACAATTGGTTCATCGTGCCGGTGGCGAGCGGGGGGCGGGTGAAGGTCACGGACGGCTCGGTGCCGGCCTCGAGCGCGGTCACCCTGGGGCAGGGCCTGTACTTCTGGCTGGCCTCGTACTCGGGGGACGCCACGAACGCCCCGTCCTCGTGGCTGGCCGGGTGGGCCACCGAGGACGTCCTCCCACCGCCGTGCCCGACCGGGTTCGGATGGCTGTCGGTGGCGTGCTTCGCCCGGTGGCAGGGCGGGGGTGCCGATGGGCAGTCCACGACCGCCGGTGGGGGCGGCTCGGGTGGCGGGGGCCAGGGTGGGTACGGCGGCGACGGCGGCGGTGGTGCTGTGGGCCAGGGTGGCCGTCGGTCCGGCGGCGGCTGGGAATTTCGCTAGGGCGTCCCGGGACCCCGGCCCGCTGAGCCCGCCGTGATCGAGGGCGGCACGGGATTTCGGCCCCGGGAAGGTGCGCGTGCCGCCAGCGCGGTGGCGCCGTGGGTGCCCGCCACCGCGAACGGACCTCCGACCCTGGTGGTGGTGAGGCCGAGAGCGCATGCTGCCGATGCGGTCCGAGGTGGTGAGGCCGGGCCGGGAGGTGGCCATGGAGGCGCCGGCGGTCGCACGAGGAGAACCCGAGGACGCCCCGGCGCCGTGCACCGCGCACCGAGTCCACCTGCGCCTGGTTCACGACGGCCCCCCCGCCGACCTGCCCCGGGGGCGGGCACCGGGCGCGGACCAGCGGCCCTGGGCCATGGTGGCCGCCACCACCGTCGTCGTCGCTCTGGCCGTCGTGCTCCTGGCCCACGATCCGTGGTCATCGACCCCCAGTGCGTCGACCGGGGGCGTGGGGGCCTCGCCGCGGGCGACCTCGGCGGCCGGGGCTCCGGCTGGGACCGCCTCGATCGCCGATCGGACGGATCCCGGGTTGGTCGACGTCGAGGTGGGCGGAGCCGGGAACGGGGCGGTGGCGGCGGGTACGGGCATGGTCGTGCGCTCCTCGGGGCTGGTGGTGACCGCCAACCACGTGATCGAAGGGGCGAGCGCCATCACCGTCACCGACGTCGGCAATGGCAGGACCTACCGGGCCGCGGTGGCGGGCTACGACCGGTCCCGGGACGTGGCGGTTCTGCGGCTGCGGGGGGCGAGCGGCCTGCGGACGGTCCGGCTCGGCCGGGCCCCGGGGCCAACCGTCGGCCTGGGCGTGGTCGTGGTGGGCGGCGCCGGCAGGGCGGGGGGGACGCCCCGGTACGCCGGGGGAGCGGTCACGGCCACGGGGCAGGCCATCCCGGCCGACCGGGGGAGCGCGCCGCGCGCCGGATGGCCCTCGGGTCTCGTGGCCACCGACGTCCACGTCGTCCCTGGTGACTCGGGGGGCGCCGTGGTGGCCGCCGACGGCGACGTGGTGGGCATGACCGACGTCACCGGCGCCGACCAGATCGGCGCAGCCGGCGCCAGGGGCTACGCCGTCCCCGCCGTCGTGGTGAGGAGTGTGGTGGACGCGGTGCTCTCGGGGATCGCCCCCCCGTCGGTCCATCTCGGCCCCACCGCCGGTCTCGGGGCCGTGGCCCGCAGCGCCGTGCTCGCGATGCCCGCCGTGGGCCCGATTCCGGGGGCCCGGATCACGTCGCTGGTGGCGGGTGGTCCTGGCGCCGCGGCCGGCCTGGAAACCGGTGACCTCATCACGAGCGTGGGCGGCCATGCCGTGACCTCGGCCGAGAGCCTGGCCACGAGCCTTCTGTCGTTCTCGCCGGCGTCGACGGTGCTCGTCGGGTACGTGGACGCGAGCGGGCTGCTCCAGTCGGTGCCGGTCCAGTTGCGCCCGGGGCCGCCCCAATGAGGCGGGCGCCCAGCGACCGCAGGCCCGGGCCGTGAGACAGAGCATCCGGCTGGGTCGTATCGCCGGCATCAGCGTCGGCTGCAACTGGAGCGTCCTCGTCATCGTGGCCCTCTTCGCCTGGGAGCTCGCCGCCTATGTCCTGCCCACGAGGGCGGGCGCTCCCGACGCCGCCGACTGGGTGGGCGGTGTGATCGGGGCCGTCGTCCTGTCGGCGTCGCTCCTGGCCCACGAGGTCTCCCACGCGCTGGTGGCGAAGCGCAACGACGTCAGGGTCCGTGCCATCACGCTCTTCGTGTTCGGTGGTGTGACCCAACTCGAGGGTGAGGCCCACGATCCCGGGGCCGACCTGCGCATCGCCGCCGTCGGGCCCGGGACGAGCGTGGCGCTGGGCGCGCTCTTCGCCGGGGCGGGGTGGGCCGCCTCGGGTCTCGGCGTCCGTGGTCTGCCCCTGGCGGTGCTGTCGTGGCTGTGGAAGGTCAACCTGCTGCTGGCGGGGTTCAACCTCATCCCCGCCGCCCCCCTCGACGGTGGGCGCATCCTGCGCTCGGGCCTGTGGCACCGTTCCGGCGACCGCGACCGTGCCACCGTCACCGCCGCTCGGGTGGGCCGATGCTTCGCCGTGGTCCTCGTCGCCCTGGGCGCGGTGGGGTTCCTCGCCGGCGGCCTCCTCGGGCTCTGGCCCGCCCTCATCGGCCTCTTCCTGTACATGGCGGCCCGGGCCGAGGAGGACGAGGGCCAGCTGCGGGCCCGGGTCGGCTCGCTGCCCGTGGGTCAGGTGATGACGCCGCGCCCACCCGCCGTCGCGGCCGACATGACCGTGGACGAGTTGGTCGGGCGCCATCTCTGGGGCTACCACGGCAACGCCGTGGTGGCGCTCGACCGGCAGGGACACCTGGTCGGGGTCCTCACCGCCGGGGCCGTGCGGGCCCTCGAGCCGGGGCGTCGCCCCCTCGCCACCGTGGCCGAGACGATGACGCCGCTCGCCGGCGTGGCGGTGGGCCACCCCGAGGAGGCCATGACGGCACTGCTCGGGCGGATGGCCTCGATGGGGACCTCTCTGGCCGTGGTGCTCGACGCCCAGGGGCACCTGGCCGGCGTGGTCAGCGAGGACGACCTCCGCCGGGCCTCGGCCGGGGCCACCGGTCGGGGGCCCGGCGGCATTCAGGCGTCGTAGGGGACGGCCATCTCGCAGTACGGTCCGGAGCCCCCTTCGGACGGGGGCACCGGCATGAGGTAGGTGAGGCGCATGCCGAGCTCGTTGGGGACCACCCCATGCGCCTCGGCCCAGCCCCGCAGGGATTCGGACACGAGCTGCCAGCGTGTGGCCTCGTCGGGCCCGGCGCCCAGGGGCACGCAGGCTTCGTGGTGGGCCCGTTCCCGGCGCCGGGTGAGCTCGGGAAACTCGGCGGCCATGGTCGCGGCGCGGTCCTCGGGGACGGGCAGGCACCACTCGAGCGGTCCGTCGCTGTCGGCGCTCACCTCTCCCCACCAGATGCAGTAGGGGGCGCCGATCGGCCCCTCGAGGAGGACGGCGGGGTGGCCCCGCCGCAGCAGGGCCACGAACTCCTTGCCCAGGGCCCAGGCACCCGCCTCCCCCTCCACGTTGCGCTTGAGGCACAGCACCTCGCGGTCGGGCATGGCCCGGGTGGTGACCTCCAGCATGGTGGGCTCCCTTCCTCGCAGGCGGTCGACCAGGGTTCCCACCAGGGCGGCCCGCAGGGTGTGCTGCTCCTCCACCGCAGCCCAGTGGGCCTCGATGCGGCCGGCGGCCTCTTCGGGGGCGAGGGCGACGATGGCCTTGATCTCGGCCAGCGGGACCTCGAGCCGGCGCAGGACGGCGATGA
>DATJOV010000274.1:0-20290 GCA_035506735.1 Acidimicrobiales bacterium
GCTCGGGCCCCCGTCGGTCGGGCCCCCGTCGGTCGGGCCCCGGTCGGTGGGGCCCCGGTCGGTGGGGCCGGAGCGGGGGGAGCGGGGTCCTCCGGCCCCGGGGCCCCGGACCGGGGCGGCTCGAGGGGGGCCGGGGCCGCCCCCCGGCGCCGGGCGTGCTCAGCCATGGCCCCGCCGGGCCCGGCCGTCCAGCCAGGCCTGGAGGAGGACGGTGGCGGCGGCGGCGTCGACGTGGAGGCGCCGGCGCCGGGGCGCCACCCCGGCCTGGGCCAGGGCCCGGTCCGCGCTCACGGTGGTGAAGCGCTCGTCGAAGGCCTCCACTTCCACCCCCCGGGAGGCCAGGGCCTCGCCCAGGGCGGCCACCTCGGCCTCGGTGGCCCGGGCCGCCGGGCCCCGCCGCCCGTTCAGGCTGAGGGGGAGGCCCACCACCACCCGGGCCGCCTCCACCTCGTCCACCACGGCCACCACGGCGGCCCGGTCGGCGGCGGCGTCGCCGCTGCGCTCCAGGGTCCCCCAGGGGGAGGCCAGCGTGGCCGTGCCGTCGGACACGGCGACCCCGATCCGGCGCTGGCCGAGATCGAGGCCCACCACCCGCACGGGCTCAGGCCGGCCCGAGACGGCGCCGGGCCTCGGCCAGCAGGTCGTCGAGGCCTCCCGGGTCGGACCCTCCCGCCGTGGCCAGCTCGGCCGATCCCCCGCCCCCGCCCCCCACCAGGGCGGCCAGCTCCTTGACCAGGGTCCCGGCGTGCACGGCCTCGTCGCCCGACGCCACCGCCACCCCCGCCTTGGCCCCGTCGGGCGACCCGGCCACCACCACCACCCGGGGGCCGCGCCCCCGGATGGCCTGGGCCAGGTCGCGCAGCAGGTCGGGGGCGAGGCCGTCCTCGCGGTGGACGACCACCCCGTCCTGGGCCAGGGCGGCCAGGCGGGCGGCGTCCTCGGCCAGCCGGGCGCCCCGCATGCGCCCGAGCTCCTTCTCCGACTGGCGCTGGCGGTCGAGGAGCCGCTGGAGGGCGTCGACCACCCCCGGGGGCTCGACCTTGAGGAGCCGGGCCGCCTCCTCCAGGGTGCGGCGGGTGTCCTCGGCCAGGACCAGGGCGGGGGTGCCTGCCACGGCCTCGATGCGCCGGGTGTTGGAGCCGATCGATCCTTCCGAGACCACGGTGATGGGGCCGATCATGCCCAGGGCGTCGACGTGCGTCCCACCGCACAGCTCGGTGGAGTGGGGCCCGGCCCGCACCACCCGCACCTGCTCCCCGTACTTGTCGCCGAAGAAGGCCAGCGCCCCCAGGGCCTCGGCCTCGGCCCGGGACGTCACGAGCACCTCCACCGGGTCGTCCCCCAGGACGTCGGCGTTGGCCAGGGCCGTCACGTCGCGCAGCTCCTCGGGGCGCAGGGCCGTGGGGTGGGAGAAGTCGAAGTGGAGGCGGTCGGGCGCCACCTTGGAGCCCTGCTGGCGGACGTGGTCGCCCAGGACCTGGCGCAGGGCGCTGTGGAGGAGGTGGGTGCCGGTGTGGTGGCGGCGGGTGGCCTCGCGCCGGGGGACGTCGATGACGGCCAGGGCGTCGGTGCCGGGGAACAGCTCCCCCTCCACCTTGGCCCGGTGGACGATGAGCCCGGGCACCACCTGCTGGGTGTCGAGCACCGTGGCCCGCCCCTCCTCGGTGACGATGACCCCGGTGTCGCCCAGCTGGCCGCCGCCCTCGGCGTAGAAGGGGGTGCGGTCGAGCACGATCTCGGCCGTCCCGGGCTCGGCCCCGGCCAGGACGGCCACCACCGTGGCCGGCTCCTCGGCGTGCTCGTAGCCGGTGAAGCGCGTCGGCCCCCCCGCCTCGAGGAGCTGGCGGTAGGTGGCCTCCTCCCCCACGGCCTGGCGCCGGCGCCGGGCGTCGGCCTTGGCCAGCTCCCGCTGGGACGCCATCTCCCGCTCGAAGCCCTCGGTGTCGACCTCCACCCCGGCCTCGGCCGCCATCTCCATGGTGAGCTCGATGGGGAAGCCGTGGGTGTCGTGGAGGCGGAAGGCGACGTCCCCGGGCACCCGCCCGCTCCCCGACCGCAGCGCCTCCTCCAGGATCACCGACCCGGCGTCGAGGGTGCGGCGGAAGGCCCCCTCCTCGCGCTCCACCGTCTCCTGGACGCGGTCGAGCTCGGTCACCAGGGCGGGATGGGCCCGCCCCAGGACCTCGGCCACGGCCGCCACCAGCGGCGGGGTCACACTCGACAGCACCCCGAGCTGGAAGGCCCGCCGCACGGCCCGGCGGATGACGCGCCGCAGGACGTAGCCGCGCCCCTCGTTCGAGGGCAGCACGCCGTCGCTCACCAGCATGGCCATGGCCCGGGCGTGGTCGGCCAGGATGCGCAGGGACACGTCGGCATGGGGATCGGCGCCGTAGGCCGTCCCCGTGACCTCCTCGGCGGTGGCCAGGACGGGGCGGAACACGTCGGTGTCGAACACCGTGGGCACGTCCTGGAGCATGGCCAGGTTGCGCTCCAGGCCGGCCCCGGTGTCGATGCTCTTGCGGGGCAGGTCGGTGAGGGTCCCGTCGGCCTGGCGGATGTACTGCATGAAGACGAGGTTGTACATCTCGACGAAGCGGTCCTCGCCCCCCTGGGCCGGTCCCCCGTCGGGCCCGTAGGCCGGGCCGCGGTCGAAGAACAGCTCCGAGGAGGGCCCGCACGGGCCCACCCCGGTCTCGCCCATCTTCCAGAAGTTGTCGTCGCCCAGGCGCTGGATCCGCTCCCCCGGGACGCCGGCCGCGTCCCGCCAGATCTCCTCGGCCTCGTCGTCGGTGGTGTGCACCGTCACCCACAGCCGCTCGGCGTCGGCCCCCAGGACCTCGGTGAACAGCTCCCAGGCGAAGGGGATGGCCTGCGCCTTGAAGTAGTCCCCGAAGCTGAAGTTGCCGAGCATCTCGAAGAAGGTGCAGTGCCGGGCCGTGGTGCCGATGACCTCGATGTCGACGGTGCGGAAGCACTTCTGCACCGAGGTGGCCCGGGGCCACGGGGCCCGCTCCTCCCCCAGGAAGTAGGGCTTGAAGGGCACCATGCCGGCGATGGTGAAGAGCACGGTGGGGTCGTGGGGGATGAGGCTGGCCGAGGGCACGACGACGTGGCCGCGCTCGGCGTAGAAGCCCGTGAAGCTGGCGCGCAGCTGGTCGGCGTCCATCAGCGGGCGATCCTACCGGTCACCTGTGCACGGCCCGGGCTGGGGCCGGGGCCGTTCAGCGCGGCGCGACGGGGGTGGCGCCGCCGACGGGGAGGGCCCGGCGCGCCGGCGCGCCCGGGACGGGCCGCGCTCGACGGCCGGGGCCGAGGGGCCCCGAGGGGGGCGCCAGGTGGCGGCGCAGGTCGTCCTCGCGCCGGCGCGCCCCGCTGCGCCCGGCCGCCACGGCGTCGTGCAGGCGCGTGGTGGCGCCCCGCCGGGTGCGCTCCACCATGGCCGCCACGTCCTCGGCCACGGCCGTGGGCCGCACCCGCTGGGCCAGGCGCTCCAGGCGCCGGCGGGTCCACACCGTCCCGCCCGCCCCCAGGGCGGCCCCGGCGGCGAACCACAGGGGGCGGCGGATCACCGGCGTCCCGCCGCCGTGCGGGCCCGGCGCCGGGCCGGGGAGCGGGGCGGGCCCAGGGCGGCCGGCGTGGCCCCGGGCGGGGTGCGACGCGTCCCTGCGTGGCGGGGGCGGCCCCGCCCTGCCTCCCGGGCCGGGGTGCCCGCGACGTCGGCGCCCGGGGTGCGGCCCACCAGGCGGCGCAGGGCGCTCCCGAGGCCCGTGCCGAAGGCCAGGACCTTCACCACGGGATTGGAGAAGGCGTGGTAGGCGAGGCGCGAGGCGGAGTCCACGGTGGCCGACACCGCCTCGGCCGAGTCCAGGACGTCGCCCACCCGCACCATCTCGGTGGCGGCCTGGTCCACCACGACGCGGGCGTCGCGCACCAGGGGCACGGTCTCGCGCCGCAGCTCCTCCACCGTGCGGCCGAGCTGGCGCAGGCGCCGGCCCTGCACCACGGTCACGATCACGAGCACCACGGTGGTGAGGGCGGCGGCGATGGTGGCGACCAGCACGGCGACGTGGTCGGCACTCATGGCCCGCTCATCCTACGGCGCCACCCTGGGGGGCGCCGATCCCCACCATGGGCCGGGCCAGGGGCCGGCCCCCCATCGAGCCGTAGAAGCCGCCGTCGGTGCCCCCGAAGGCGAAGATGCCGCCGTCGGAGGCCACCAGCCAGTAGCCGTTGCCGTCGGGGGTGGCGGCCATGCCCACCACGGGGGCGCTGAGCCGCACACCCCCCGTGGACCCGTGGAAGCCGGCGTCGCCGAAGGCGAAGATGCCGCCGTCCGAGGCCACCTCCCAGTAGCCCGCCCCGTCCGGGGTGGCGGCCATGCCCACGATGGGCTTGTCGAGGGGCTTGCCCCCCATCGACCCGTAGAAGGCGGCGTCGCCGAAGGCGAAGAGCCCGCCGTCCGAGGCCACCTCCCAGTAGCCTCGCCCGTCGGGGGTGGGGGCGATGCCCACGATGGGCTTGTCGAGGGGCCTGCCCCCCATCGACCCGTAGAAGCCGGCGTCGCCGTAGGCGAAGATCCCGCCGTCCGAGGCCACCTCCCAGTAGCCCCGCCCGTCGGCGGTGGGGGCCACGGCCACCACCGGCTTGTCGAGGGGCCTGCCCCCCATCGACCCGTAGAAGCCGGCGTCGCCGAAGGCGAAGATCCCGCCGTCCGAGGCCACCTCCCAGTAGCCGCCCGAGGACGGGGTGCCGGCCATGGCCACGATGGGCTTGTCGAGGCGCCTGCCCCCCATCGACCCGTGGAAGCCCATCTGCCCGAAGGCGAAGATCCCGCCGTCCGAGGCCACCGTCCAGTAGCCCCGGGGCCCGGTGTAGGTGAAGGGCAGGGCGCCGTCGGCCCCCAGGGTGTCGGCCCCGGCCGAGAGCTCCACCGCCACGGTGGCCCACCCACCGGTGGGTGAGGGCGGGGTGAGGAAGCTGACGGCGCCGGGCGAGGTGGACACGATGGCGGCCGGTCGTCCCGGGCCCACCAGGACCTGGTCCACCCCCGACAGGTTCGATCCCGTCACCGTCACCTCGGTGCCCCCGCCGGCCGGGCCCGAGGAGGTGGACAGGGCGCCGACCGAGGGGCAGTCGTCGGGCGGGCCCCGCAGGGCCGTCACCAGGGCGGTGGCCACCGGGGTGCCGAGCCCGGTGGCGAGGTCGTAGCCGGGCCCGGCCGGGTAGTAGGGCCCGCCCGGGGAGGCGGGGGGGTCGCTCGGGGCGGAGTTGGCGGGCTGGTTGTCGCCCGTGGTGACGTCGTTGAAGGGGGGATCGGCCTCGCACCCGGCCTGGTACAGGGCGGGGTCGACGAACCCGGCCCGCTGGTGGGTGATGCCCTGGTCGGCCAGGGCCACGAGCGCCGCCCACAGGGGGGAGGCCATGCTCGTCCCCCCCACCCGGGCCCATCCCCGGAAGCAGGTGCAGTACACCCCCACGCCGGTGTCGGGGTCGGCGTCGGCGGACACGTCGGGCACCTCCCGGCACGACACCGTGCCCGGGCCCGAGCTCGACGGGCAGGGGGCGGCGCCGGTGAACGAGTCGCGCCGGGGGCTGAAGCCGTTCTGGACCCCGGGGCCGAGCTGCCACGCCGGCATGGTCCACGCCGTGGACAGGCCTCCCCCGCCCGACCCCAGGAAGAGGCCGTCGTTCCAGGCCGACTCGGTCGGGGGCGGGCCCCGCTCGTCGAGCGAGGTCCCCCCCACGCTCGTCACCCAGGGCTGGCTGCCGGGGTCGTCGACCTGGAGGCGGGTGTCGGTCGAGGAGGGGAAGACGTAGCAGTCCTCCGAGCCCTCGTCCCCGGCCGCGGCCACCACCGTCTGGCCCTGGGCGGCGGCCTGCTGGAAGAGGGCCGACTCGGCCGAGAGCACGGCCGGCGGCGTCTGGGCCTCGCACTGGCCCCAGCTGGTGGAGATGAGGTCGACGCTGTCGTCGTCGATCATCTGGCGGTAGGTGTCGAGCGGTCCCGACCCCCCGTTGGGGCCGACGTAGACGGCCACGTCGGCCTGGGGCGCCATGCCCGCCGCCATCTCGATGTCGAGGGCGGCCTCGCCCTGCCCCGGGCCCCCGGTGGGGTCGACGCCGTCGACCGCGGTGGCGCTCACGTCGGCGGTGATGGCGGGCGTGTAGCACGACTCGAAGGTGGCGATGTCGCTCGGCAGGAAGGGCTCGAGCTCGTACACCCCGATGGTGACCCCGGCCCCCTCGGTGGTGGGGTAGAGGGCGGAGAAGGAGTAGGCGGCGGCGAGCTCGTCGACCGACAGGCCGCCGCTGCCGGCCATGCCCGGGCACGTCCCGGTGGGTGTCGGGCCCCCCAGCCGGGCCGCCACGGTGTGGGCCGCCCCGGTGTGGGCCGGCCCGGTGTGGGCCGGCCCGGTGTGGCCAGCCCCGCCGGGGGCGGTCCCGGCCGCGGCCCGCACCATCTCCGGCACGGGCGTGGCGACGTCGTCGAGGCCCACCACCCCCTCGACGTCGTGGGCCAGCGCCCCGGGCACGAGGGGCCCGGCCACGGGGGCGTGGGCCACCCGCCCGTCGGGGAGGCGGTACTGCTCGATGGTGGTCCCGAAGGCGGCGTCGAGGGCGGGGGCGCTGCCCGACACCGCCACGGCCAGGCCGTCCGAGGCCGTCGGGCCCAGGGCGAGGCCCCGGCCCGAGAGCCACCGGCGCACGGCGGCGATCGTCGCCGGCGTGGGCCCGAAGGCGGAGGCGAAGGCACCGGGGGCGAGGAAGTGGCGGAAGGAGGGGGACCCGGGGGTGGAGACGGCGGTGTCGAAGGCGGCCAGGGCGTCGGGGTGGGGGGGCGAGAGGACCACCTCGGCCCGCAGGTCGGCCGACCCCCCCAGGCGCCCCAGGCGGTGCGACCCGGCCGGGATCCGCCCCACGCTGGCCTGGTTGCGCACCCAGGCCGGGACCCGGGCGTGCCCGGCCGCCGCCGCCCCCGGAGCACCGGCAACGGCGGTCGCCCCCAGGGCGGCGCCGACCACGGCGAGCGCCGCGGCGACCAGGTGCAGGACGGTGCGGGGGTGGCGGGGGGTCACGGCTCGCTCGGCTCCGTCGGGGACTCGCTGCGGTGCGGGGGGGGATCGCCGTCGTCGGGGCGGGGCCGGAGTCGCTCGGCCACCTCGGCCTCGGCCCCGTGACGGCTGGGCCGGTAGTAGACGTGCCCGGCCACCTCGGGGGGACGGTAGTCCTGTTCCACCCAGCCGCGGGGGTCGTCGTGGGGGTAGCGGTAGCCCTCGCCGTGCCCGAGCCCCCTGGCCCCCCAGTAGTGGGCGTCGCGCAGGTGGGAGGGGACGTCGGCCCGGGGGCCCTCCCGGACGTCGGCCCGGGCCCGCCCCAGGGCCGCCGTCACGCTGTTGGACTTGGGGGCGACCGCCAGGTACACCACGGCCTCGGCCAGGGTGAGCTGGGCCTCGGGGAGGCCCACGAACTCCACCGCCCGGGCGGCGGCGTCGGCCACCACCAGGGCCAGGGGGTCGGCCAGCCCCACGTCCTCGCTGGCCAGGATGACCAGGCGCCGGGCGATGAAGCGGGCGTCCTCCCCGCCTTCGAGCATGCGGGCCAGCCAGTAGAGCCCGGCGTCGGGATCCGAGCCCCGGACGGCCTTGATGAGGGCGCTCACCTGGTCGTAGTGGGCGTCGGGACCCTGGTGCACGAGGCGCCCGGCCCGGGCCCGCTCCACCCCGGCGGCGGTGAGGGGGCCCTCCCCGCCCAGGGCCAGGGCCACCTCGAGGGTGCCCAGGGCGGCCCGGGCGTCCCCGTCGGCCAGCGACACCAGGAGGGCCACGGCCTCGTCGTCGGCCCCGGCCCCCTCGGCCTCGAGGCCGCGCCGCACCACGGCGGCGAGCTCCTCGTCGGCCAGGGGTTCGAGGCGCCACAGCGTGGCCCGGCTGAGGAGGGGCGAGTTGACGGCGAAGAAGGGGTTCTCGGTGGTGGCCCCGATGAGGACCACGAGCCCCTCCTCCACCGCGGGCAGGAGGGCGTCCTGCTGGGCCTTGTTGAAGCGGTGGACCTCGTCCACGAAGAGGATGGTGCCCCGGCCCTGCTCCCCCAGGCGCCGCCGGGCCTCGGCCAGGGCCAGGCGCACGTCGCCCACGCCGGCGTCCACGGCCGAGAGGGGGACGAAGGCCTTGGCCGTGGTGGTGGCCACCACCTGGGCCAGGGTCGTCTTCCCCGTGCCGGCCGGGCCCCACAGGATGGCCGAGGTCAGGCGGTCGGCCTCGATGAGGACCCGCAGCGGGGCCCCGGGGGCGACGAGGTGGCGCTGGCCCACGATGTCGTCGAGGGTGCGGGGCCGCAGCCGGGTGGCCAGGGGGGCCCGCTGGGCCAGGCGCTCGGCCGCGGCCGCACCGAACAGGTCGCCCCCCGGGGCCGGGGGCGGGCGGCGGCTGGGGCGTCGCGTCGCCATGGGCCTCCTCCTCGCCGGTCCGCTCCGGGGCGACCCGGCCTGCCGGTGCCGCCCACCGAGCAGTCTGCCCCCCACCGCCGCCCCCGCCGGGCACCCCCGGGACCGGCCCGCCCCGAGCCCGGGCCGGGGTCAGGTGCCGGGGGGGGCCACCCGGAGGCCGAGCTGGCGCGCCACGGCCGGGGCGAGGGGCTTGGGGGCCCCCGTCATGGGGTCGGCCCCGGACTGGGTCTTCGGGAAGGCGATGACCTCGCGCAGATTGGTCTCGCCCGCCAGGAGGGCGCAGAAGCGGTCCACCCCCACGGCGAAGCCGCCGTGGGGCGGGGCCCCGTAGCGGAAGGCCCCCAGGAGGAACCCGAAGCGGCTCTCGGCCTCGTCGGGGGGGATGCCGAGGGCGGCGAAGACGGCCCGCTGGATGTCCTCGCGGTGGATACGGATCGAGCCCGAGCCGAGCTCCCAGCCGTTGAGGACGAGGTCGTAGGCCTGGGAGCGCACGGCCAGGGGGTCGCTGGCCAGCAGGTCGAGGTCGTCGGGGTTGGGCATGGTGAAGGGATGGTGGGCGGCCTGGGGGTGGCCCTCGTCGTCGAGGCCGTCGAAGAGGGGGAACTCGGTCACCCACACGAAGCGACGCGGGCCCTCGGTCACGGGGGGTTGCCCCAGCTCCAGGCGCACCTGGCCCAGGACGGCGCACGTGGTGCGCCACTCGTCGGCCACGGCCACGAGGAGGTCCCCGGCCTCGGCCCCGGTGGCGGCCAGGACGCCGGCCTGCTCGGCCTCGGCCATGGCCTTCACCAGGGGGCCCTCCAGGGCCATGCCCTCCGTCGGTGTCCCCGCCACCTTGAACCAGGCCAGGCCCTTGGCCCCGAGCTCCTTGGCCCGCTCCACCAGGGCGTCGAGGCGGTTGCGGCCCAGGGCGGCGCCGCCCGGGAGGCGCACGGCCTTCACGCACGGGGCGGCGAAGGCCCGCACCGCCGTCCCGGCGAACACGGCGCTCAGGTCCACGAGCTCGAGGCCGAAGCGCAGGTCGGGCTTGTCCACCCCGAAGCGGTCCATGGCGTCGTGCCAGGTGATGCGGTCGATGCCGTCCACGCCCTCGCCCACGGCCGCCTCGGTGGCGGCGGTCACGGCGGCCGTCACGGCGTCCTGGACGTCGGCCTCGGTCACGAAGGAGGCCTCGATGTCGAGCTGGGTGAACTCGAACTGCCGGTCGGCGCGCAGGTCCTCGTCCCGCAGGCAGCGGGCCAGCTGGAAGTAGCGGTCGAAGCCCCCCACCATGAGCAGCTGCTTGGCGATCTGGGGGCTCTGGGGCAGGGCGTAGAAGTCGCCCCGGGCCAGGCGGGACGGCACCACGAACTCACGGGCCCCCTCGGGCGTGGGGGTCCACAGGAGCGGCGTCTCGATCTCGCAGAAGCCCTGGGCCACCATGGCCTGGCGCATGGCCCCGAGGACGCGGCCCCGCAGGCGCAGGTTGTGCTGGAGGCGGGTGCGGCGCAGGTCCACGTAGCGGTAGCGCAGGCGCACGGACTCCTCGGTCTCGGTCCGCTCGTCCACGGGGAAGGGGGGCGGCTCGGCCGGGGCCAGGACCTCCACCACGCAGTCGGCCAGCTCGACCTGGCCCGTGGCCAGCTTGGGGTTCTCGCTCCCCTCGGGCCGGCGCCGCACCGTGCCCAGGACCCGCAGTACCCATTCGGCCCGCACCTCGACGGTGCCGTCCACGACGCACTGCACGATCCCGCTGTGGTCCCGCAGGTCCACGAAGGCCAGGTGCTCGCTGTGCTCGCGCCGGCGCGCCATCCAGCCGCACAGCGCCACGCGCTCCCCGGCGTGCTCGGTGCGCAGCTCCCCGCACAGGTGGGTCCGCATCCCCGTCGCCGTCACGCTCCGCCCTTCGTCGCCTCGCCCCCGGACCCGACCACCTCCGCCACCCAGGCCGCCACGGCCGCCCGCGGCACCGACGCCTGGCCGCCCCCGTCCCGCAGCAGGCGGGCCGTCACCGTGCCCTGGGCCAGCTCCTCGGGCCCCACCACCAGGGCCACGGCCGCACCGGAGCGGTCGGCCTGGCGGAACTGGGCCTTGGGCGAGCGGCCATCGTAGGCGCGCAGGGCGGCCAGCCCGGCGCTGCGCAGCTCGGCCACCAGGTCGCGTGCCGCCGTCCCGTCGGTGAGGTCCACCACGAAGGCGTCCGGGGCGGGGGCGTCGACGGGGAAGACGCCTTCGGCGTCGCACGCCAGGAGGAGCCGCTCGATGCCGATCCCGAAGCCGATGCCGGGCGTGGGGGGGCCGCCCAGGGCGGCGGCCAGGCCGTCGTAGCGGCCCCCGCCCCCGATGGCGTTCTGGGCCGACTCCAGGGACAGGGCGGCGAACTCGAAGGTGGTGCGGGTGTAGTAGTCGAGACCGCGCACCAGGCGGGGCTCGAGGCGGTGGGCGATGCCCAGGGCGTCGAGGCCCTGGCGCACCCGGGCCAGGTGCGCGGCGCAGTCGGCGTCGAGGTAGTCGGTGATGCGCGGCGCCCCCTCCACCACGGCCCGGCACGCCGGGCGTTTGCAGTCGAGCACCCGCAGGGGGTTGACGGCGTAGCGCTCGCGGTGCTCGTCGCACAGCTCCAGGCGGTGCGCGCCCAGGTAGGCGGCCAGGGCGGCCACGTAGGCGTCCCGGCACGACCCGCACCCCATGGAGTTGAGGGCCAGGTCGACCCGGCGCAGCCCCAGCCAGGCGTACAGCCCGGCGGCCAGGGCGACGACCTCGACGTCGAGATCGGGGTCGTCGGTGCCCAGGGCCTCCACCCCGAGCTGGTGGTGCTGCTTGTAGCGGCCCGCCTGGGGCCGCTCGTAGCGGAAGGCGGGGGTGACGTACCACGCCTTCCAGGGGAGGGGCGGGCGGTGCTGGACGAAGGCCCGCACGACCGAGGCCGTGCCCTCGGGGCGCAGCGCCACCCGGCGCCCGCCCCGGTCCTCGAACTCGTACATCTCCTTGCGCACCACGTCGTTCTCGCCCCCGATGCCCCGCCGGAACAGGGCGGCGTCCTCGAACAGGGGGCTCACCACCAGGCCGAAGCCCCCCAGGCGGGCCCGGCGGGCGAACTCCCCCACCAGACGCTCCCAGCGGGCCGACTCGGGCCACAGCACGTCGTGGGTGCCGGCCGGGGCCTGGAGCGCCCCGGCCGCGCCGGCGTTGGCCTCGCCCCCGGCCGGCCCGGCCCCGGGGTCGCGCCGGGACCCGGCGGGATCGTGGTGCTCGGCCACGGGGGGCTCAGCCCTTTCGGCCGGGAAGGGTGCGGAAGGCGTCGAAGACGCCGTCGAGGTGCTTGAGGGAGCTGATGAGCGACTCGAGGTGCCCGGGGTCGGCCAGCTCCACGTCGAAGCGCATGCGGCTCACCCGGTCGGGGGCGGTCTGGGAGGAGGAGGCCACGATGTTGAGGTGGTGCTCGGACACCACCCGGGTGACGTCGGCCAGCAGGCGGGAGCGGTCGAAGGCCAGCACCTCGATGGAGGCCACGAACACCGTGGTGCCGTCGCGGTCCCACTCCACCTCGATGAGCCGCTCCTGGCCCCCGGCCGCCAGGGCGGTGGCGTTGGCGCAGTCGGCGCGGTGCACCGACACCCCCCGGCCCCGGGTGACGAAGCCCACGATCTGGTCACCGGGCACCGGGGTGCAGCAGCGCGACAGCCGCACCATGACGTCGTCGAGCCCCTCGACGTACACGCCCACGGGGGACCCCCGGCGGGGCTTGGTGCGCGGTCCGGGGACGACGGTGGTGGGGAGCTGCTCCTCCCCCCCGCCCCCGCGCAGGTCGCGGGCCAGGCGCTGGGCCACCGAGCGGGCCGAGACGTGGCCGTCCCCGATGGCGGCGTACAGGGCCTCGAGGTCGGTGTAGTTCATGGCGCCGGCCAGGCGCTCGAGGGCGTTGGAGGCGGCCAGCTTCTGCACCGGCAGGCCCTCGCGCCGCAGGGCCTTGGTCAGCTCCTCCCGGCCGGTGTCGATGGCGTCCTCGCGCCGCTCGCGCGAGAACCACTGGCGGATCTTGTTGCGGGCCCGGGGGGAGGCCACGATCTGGAGCCAGTCGCGCGACGGGCCGGCCGAGGGGACCTTGGAGGTGATGATCTCCACCGTGTCGGCGCTCTGCAGGGCGGTGTCGAGGGGGACCAGGCGGCCGTTCACCTTGGCCCCGATGCAGCGGTGGCCCACCTCGGTGTGGATGGCGTAGGCGAAGTCGATGGGGGTGGAGCCGGCCGCCAGGGCGATGACCTTGCCCTTGGGGGTGAAGACGTAGACCTCGTCCTGCTCCAGGTCGAGCTTGAGGGTCTCCAGGAACTCGAAGGGATCGATGGTCTCCTGCTGCCAGTCCACGATGCGCTGGAGCCAGGCCATCTCCGCCGTCGTGGCCGCCCCCTCCTTGGGCTGCTCCTTGTAGCCCCAGTGGGCGGCGATGCCGTACTCGGCCCGGCGGTGCATCTCCTGGGTCCGGATCTGGACCTCGATGGGCTTGCCGTCCAGCCCGATGACGGTGGTGTGGAGGGACTGGTAGAGGTTGAACTTCGGGCTGTTGATGTAGTCCTTGAAGCGGCCCTGGACCGGGCTCCAGATGGCGTGGATCGACCCCAGGGCGGCCCAGCAGTCCTTCTCGGACTCGACGATGACCCGGATGCCGACCAGGTCGTGGATCTCGGCGAACTCCTTGCCCCGCACCACCATCTTCTCGTAGATGCTCCACAGGTGCTTGGGGCGGCCCGTCACGTCGGCCTGGATCCCCGAGGCCTCGAGGCGCTGGCGCACCGCCACCAGCACCCGGGCCAGGTACTCGTCGCGCTCGGGGGCCCGGGTGGCCACCATCTGCTCGATCTCGGCGTAGCGCTTGGGGTGGAGGGTGGCGAAGGCCAGGTCCTCGAGCTGCCACTTGAGCTCCTGGATGCCGAGGCGGTGGGCCAGGGGGGCGTAGATGTCCAGGGTCTCCTGGGCCGTGCGGCGCTGCTTCCACTCCGGCATGACCGCCACGGTGCGCATGTTGTGGAGCCGGTCGGCGAGCTTGATGATGAGCACCCGCCAGTCGCTGGCCATGGCCACGAGCATCTTGCGCACCGTGGCCGCCTGCTGGGCCTCCTTGGAGTCGAACTGGAGGCGGTCGAGCTTGGTGACCCCGTCCACGATGGCGGCGACCTCGGGCCCGAAGTCCTCGCCCACCCGCTCCAGGGTCAGCCCGGTGTCCTCCACGGCGTCGTGGAGGAGGGCGGCCGCCACCGAGCGGGCGTCGAGCCCGAGGTCGGCCACGATGGTGGCCACGGCCACGGGGTGGGTGATGTAGGGCTCGCCCGTCTGGCGCAGCTGGCCCTCGTGGGCGGTCTCGGCCACCTGGGCGGCCCGGGTGATGAGCTTGCGGTCCGCCCCCGAGGAGCGGGGCCGCCGGGCGTCGTAGGCGTGGAGCACCGTCCCCACCAGGTCGTCGAGGAGCGGCGGGCGCCGGAACGGCGACGCCAGGCGCTCGACGGTGACCATCTCCTCACCGTACCCGGCACGGCGCGCTCCCGGGCGCTCCGTGCCCGGGCTTCACAGCGGTCCGGCCGTGCTCCCGACGGGGCCGGGCGCCGGGGCCGGGGCGCTCAGCGGCGCTTGCCGCCCTTCTTGCCCTTGCCCTTGCGGGGGCGCGGCGGGGGGCGTCCCGTCCCCGACCGGGGCGGGCCGGCCCGGCCCGTCCCCCCGCCCGGGGCGGCGCGCGCCGCGCCGTTGCTCGAGGCCCGGGCCGTGGTCCCCCCGGCGCGTCCCGAAGGCCGCAGCGGGCCGGCCGGCGCCTCGAGCTCGGCGTCGTCCTCGAGCTCCTCGTCGAAGCCGAGCTCGTCGACGTCCTCGTCCTGGGGCGGCGGCGCCGGGCGGGCGCCGCGGGCGGGGCCGCTGCGGCTCCCCCCCGAACCGGGGCGGAGCACGCCGGAGGGGCGGGCCGGGGCCGATCCGCCCCGGGGCCGGGTGCCGGCCGCCGGGGCCCGCCCTCCCCGGCCCGACGACGAGCGCCCGCTCGTCCCCGCCGACAGCAGGGCGGCCTGGCGGGGGGTGATGAGCCCGGCCCCCTCCTCCCGGTTGGCCAGCTTGCGGCGGATATTGGCGTAGCGCGGCTCGCGCTCTTTCAACCCCGCCAGCACGGGGGAGGCGATGAAGATCGAGGAGTAGGCCCCCGAGGTGAGGCCGATGACCAGGGCCAGGCCGAAGTACTGCAGGGTGGTGGCCCCGAGGATCTGGGCGCCGATGACGAGCACGGCCAGCACGGGGAGGATGGCCACCAGCGAGGTGTTGATGGACCGGGCCAGGGTCTGGTTCATCGACAGGTTGACGATGTCCTCGTAGGTCATCCGGCCCCGCTCGGTCAGGCCCCGGCTGTTCTCCCGCACGCGGTCGAAGACGACCACGGTGTCGTAGAGCGAGTACCCCAGGATGGTGAGGACGGCGATCACGGTGTCCGGTGTGACCTGGAAGCCGGTGAGCGAGTACACCCCCGCCGTGACCAGGAGGTCGTGGATCACGGCCACGAGGGCGGCGATGGCCATCTTCCACTCGAAGCGGAACGAGATGTAGATCACCACCACCACGAAGAAGACCAGCACGGCCAGCAGGGCCTTCTCGCTGATCTGGCTCCCCCAGGTGGGCCCGACGTCGGTGAGCGACACCGAGCCCGCCGGGATGTGGCCGATCTTGGCCAGGGCGTCGGTGACGGCGTTCTTGGTGGAGGCCTGCTGGGCGGCCGACTCCTTGGTCAGGTCGGCCTGGACCTGCACGGTGGCGCTGGAGCCGGTCCCGAGGATCTGGACCGTGCCCCCGGTGAGCCCGGCGGCCTGCACGGCGTTGTTGACCTCGTTGACGGTGGCGCCGTTGGCGGGCACCTGCCACGACGTCCCGCCCTTGAAGTCGATGCCCCAGTTGAAGCCCTTCACGGAGAACGACACCACCCCGGCCAGGATCACCAGGGTCGAGAGGGCGTACCACCACCGGCGCCGGCCCACGAAGTCGAACTTGGTCTCGCCCCGGTACAGGCGCACGAAGGCGTTGGGGGGCTTGGCCCCCGTGACCTCCTCCACCGTGGGGGCGCCCACGCTCACGGCCGCCCCCGGGTCCCGGCCCGGCCCGCCCCGGGGCGCCGGCCCGTCACCCCGCCCCCTCGGGGGAGATGGCCAGGCCGCGGGAGATGCCGAAGCGGCGGGCCTCGTTCACCCAGCGGCTACGGCCCAGCAGGATCACCAGGGGCCGGGTGAAGAAGAAGGTGGTGAAGATGTCGAGCAGGGTGGACAGGCCCAGGAAGAAGGCGAAGCCCCGCACCGTCCCCACGGCGAAGATGTAGAGGACCAGGGCGGCGGCGAGCGAGACCGAGTCGGCGGCCAGCACGGTGCGGAAGGCGCCCCGGAAGCTCTTGTCCACGCTGGTGCGCACCGAGCGCCCGGCCCGCGTCTCGTCCTTCAGGCGTTCGAAGTACACGATGTAGGAGTCGACGGTGATCCCGACCGAGACGATCACCCCGGTGACGCCGGAGAGGTCGAGGGTGAGGTTCATGCCCGAGTGGCCCAGCCCCGACACGATGGCCCACAGGAGCCCGGCCGTGACGAGCAGCCCGCTCACCACCACGACCCCGAGGATCCGGTAGTAGAGGATGGTGTAGAGCAGGACCAGGATGAGCCCGCCGATCCCGGCCACCAGGCCGGCCTTGAGCGAGGACTTGCCCAGGCTGGGCGAGACGGTCTCCTTGGTGAGGACGCTCAGGCGCACCGGCAGGGACCCGTAGTTGAGCTCCAGGGCCAGGTTCTGGGCCGTGGTCTGGGTGAAGTTCCCGCTGATCTCCCCCTTGCCGGCGAAGGAGGAGAAGGTGCCCTGGGTGGGCTGGATGATGGGCGCCGACTCCACGTAGCCGTCGAGGTCGATGGCCACGTACTTGTGGAAGTTCTCCCCGGCCACCTTGTCCCAGGCGGGTGAGCCCGCCCCGGTGAGGGTGTAGCTCACGGCCCAGCCCGAGATGGACGTGTCGAAGACGGCCGAGGCCTTGGCGATGGCGTTGCCCTCGAGCTGGGCCGGCCCGAGCACGAAGCGGCTGTACTGCTGGGCCCCGGCCGAGGGGTCGCCGGGGAGCAGGACGGTGGCGTTGCGGGGGTCGTTCTCGCCCGTGTTGGACTTGTAGGGGGCGAAGGCGGGGTCGGGCGGGACGGAGTTGGCGTTGTAGCCGTTGGCGGCGCTCGAGTCCGGGGTCACCCCGAGGTTGGCGGTGCTGGTCTGGTACGAGCTCCCGCACGCCGGGAGGGGGCCGGCCGGGGGGGCCTTGCCCTTGGCCGGCGGGGTGTAGGCGGGGGCCCCGCACAGGACGGGCCGGAAGTAGAGCTGAGCCGTCTTGCCGATGAGGTTGATGAGGGCCTGGGGGTCCTTCACCCCGGGGAACTGGACCACGACGTTGCCGCCCTGGGAGTTCACGCTCGCCCCCGACACCCCGGCCCCGTCGACGCGGTTGCGGATCACGTTGACGGTGGTGTCCATCTGGCCGCTCGAGATGGCGTGGGCCGGCTTGTAGACGACCTCGGACCCGCCCGCCAGGTCGAGGCCGAGCTTGGGGGACCACCCCGCCCCCAGGGTGGCGGCGAAGGCGATCACGGCCACGGCGATCGAGGCCACCAGGCTGATGACGAGGCCCCGCCTCACGACGGCCGCTCCTCGGCGCTGGCGGAACCACCCGCCTCCCCGGTCACGCCCCCCCGCCCGTTGGCGGTGGGGCCCCCCGCCCCGTTGCCCTCCTCGGTGCCGGCCCCCTCGACGTGGTCGTCGGGGTGGTCGTCGGCCTGGTCGTGGGCGGGGTCCTCGCCCTCGGGCGCGGCCCCTGCGTCGTGCTCGTCGTGGTCCGCGTCCTCGTCGTGGTCGGCGTCCTCGTCGTGGTCGGCGCCCTCGTCGTGGTCCTCGTGCTCGGCCTCGTACGCCTCGTGGGCCTCGTGCTCGTCGTCCTCGTCCCAGGTGGTCTCGTCGTCGGCGGGGTGGTCGGTCAGGCGCCGTGCGATGGTCGAGCGCAGGACCGTGATCCGGGTGTCGGGGGCGGTCTCGAGCGTCACCCGGTCGCTCTCCACGTCCACCACGGAGCCGAAGATGCCGGCCCCGGTCAGGACCTCGTCACCGGGGCGCAGCTCCATGAGGGTGTCGCGCTGGCGCCGGGCCGCCTGGGACCGGGGGCGGATGAAGAGGAAGTACCCGGCGGCGAAGATCACCACCAGGAACAGCAGGGACTCGAAGTCTCCACTGGTCGTGGTCTTGCTGGAGGTGGAATTCCCCGCCGCCAGCAGGGATGCGAAAACGGTCTGGACTCCGGTCATGGGGTGGGAATGGGGTCGGCTCCGGCGGCGTCGGCGGACACGAGACCTTACTCTTTGGCGGTCCCCGCCGTGCTGCAGGACCCCGGCGGCGCCCCCGGAGCGGGCCGCGCCGCCCTCACCACAGGGTGGGTGCCCCCACGGCCGCCTCCGGTCCGGGCACGGGCATCCCGAGATGGACGAAGGCCCGGGGCGTGGCCACCCGGCCCCGGGGGGTGCGCTGGAGCAGGCCCTGCTGGAGCAGGTAGGGCTCGTAGGCGTCCTCGACGGTGTCGGGCTCCTCCCCCACGCAGTGGGCCAGGGTCACGAGCCCCACGGGCCGGCCGTCGAAGCGCCGGCACAGCGCGTCCAGGATGGCGCGGTCCACCTTGTCCAGGCCCATGGCGTCGATCCCGAAGAGATCGAGGCCCTCGGCCGCCAGGGTGGCGGTGATGGCGCCCTGGGCCCGGACCTCGACGAAGTCCCGCACCCGGCGCAGGAGGCGGTTGGCGATGCGGGGCGTGCCCCTGGCCCGGCCGGCGATGGCCCAGGCCCCCGCCTCCTCCACCGCCACCCCCAGGATCCCGGCCGAGCGGGCCACGATGCCCTGGAGGTCCTCGGGGGCGTAGAGGTCGAGCCTGCCCACGAAGCCGAACCGGTCCCGGAGGGGCCCGGTGAGCAGGCCCGTGCGGGTGGTGGCCCCCACCAGGGTGAAGCGGGGCAGGTCGAGGCGGATGGAGCGGGCCGTGGGGCCCTTGCCGATGAGGATGTCGAGCTGGAAATCCTCCATGGCCGGGTAGAGCACCTCTTCCACCGGCCGGGGCAGGCGATGGATCTCGTCGATGAACAGGACGTCGCCCTGTTGCATGTCGGTCAGGAGGGCGGCCAGATCCCCGGCCCGCGCCAGGGCCGGCCCCGAGGTGATCCGCAGGCCCACCCCCATCTCGGCCGCGACGATCCCGGCCAGCGACGTCTTGCCCAGGCCGGGGGGACCGGCGAAGAGGAGGTGGTCGACGGGCTGGCCACGGCGCCGGGCGGCCTCGAGCACGATCTCCAGGTGCTCGGTGAGCTGGGGCTGGCCCAGGAACTCGGCCAGCCGGCGGGGGCGGAGCTGGACCTCGTCGGCGAGCTCGGCCGCGCTGGCCCCCGGGTCGGCCGGGCGCACGGCGTCGCCGTCGCCGTCCCCGCCCTGGCTCCCGGGCCGGGGGGTCCCGGGCGGGGCGCCCGGCCCGGGGTCGGGCTCCTCGACGGCCACGGCCCGGCCCTCGGCCGCCGGGGCCACCACCTCGCGCCGGCCGTTCACCGCGCCCCGGCCAGTTCCCGCAGGGCGTCGCGCAGCATCTCCTCGACCCCGCCCCCGGCCGGCACCGACTCGAGGGCCTGCCGGATCTCGTCCGCCCCGTAGCCGAGCTCGGCCAGGGCGGCCCGGACGTCGCCCCGGGCCTCGGAGGGACGCCCCTCGCCCCCGGGCACGCCGTCGCCCGAGAACTCAGGGAGCTCGAGGCGCGAGCGCAGGTCGAGGACCAGGCGGGCCGCCGTCTTGCGGCCGATGCCCGGCACCGTGCACAGGGCACCCAGATCCTCGTCCAGGACGGCCCGCACGAGATCGGGCGGGCGCAGGGCGCTCATGACGGCGAGGGCCAGGGACGGGCCCACCCCGTGGGCGCCCAGGAGGGCTTCGAAGCAGCGTCGCTCCTCCCCCGTGGCGAAGCCGTACAGGACGATGGCGTCCTCCCGCACGTGGGTGTGGACGTGGAGCTCGAGGGGCGTGCCCCGCTCGCCCGCCGCCGCCAGGAGGGCCGGGGTCACGGCCACGCGGTAGCCCACCCCGCCCACGTCGAGGAGGAGCTCGCCCTGGGCCGTGCGGGCGACGACCTCGCCCCGCAGCCACCCGATCACGGCCGGGAACCGGCGCCCGCCGCCCGGGCACCGGCCACGGGCGGGGCCGTCCCGACGCCGGGGCCGGCCGAGGCCGCCACCGCCGCCGCCTCCTCGATGGCCCGCCGCAGGGGCTGGGCGGTGAGGTGGCACACCGCCAGGGCCAGGGCGTCGGCCACGTCAGGGGGCCGGGGGGGCTCGTCCAGGCCCAGCACCGCCGCCACCATCTTCTGGACCTGGTCCTTGGTGGCGCTGCCGAAGCCGACCACGGCCATCTTGACCTCGTTGGCGCTGTACTGGGCCACGTCGCACCCCGCCTGGGCGGCGGCCAGCAGGGCCACGCCCCCGGCCTGGCCCGTGGCCATGGCGGTACGGGCGTTGGTCTGGAAGAACACCCGCTCGACCACCACGGCGTCGGGCCGCACCTCCTCCACGAGCGCCCGCAGCTCGGCGAACAGGACCCGGAGACGCTCCTGGATGGGCAGCGAAGGCTCGGTGGTCACCACCCCGCCGGCCGTGGCGGCCAGGTCGCTCCCGTAGCGACGGACCACCCCGTAGCCGCAGCGCGACAGGCCGGGGTCGATGCCCAGGACGAACACCCGTTCGACGTTAGCAAGGCCGGGGGCGACGACGGTGGACGGTCGGGAGGGCCCATTCCCCCCGGGTCGGGCTCACT
>DATJOV010000275.1:0-5002 GCA_035506735.1 Acidimicrobiales bacterium
GGGCACCGAGTTCGGCGTGGCCTTCTCGCGGTGGGTTCCCACCGGTAACGAGCTCGACCTCGAAGCCGCCGACTTCATCGAGTACTGTGCCTACGACCCCGACACCGCCGTCATCGCCGGGTACTTCGAGGGGTTCAAGGACCCGGCCAAGCTGCGCCGGGCCCTGGAGGCCGCCAACGCCCAGGGCAAGCCGGTGGTGGCCCTGAAGATGGGGGCCACGGCGGCCGGCACCCGCATGGCCAGCTCCCACACCGGCCACCTGGCCGGGAGCGACGCCGTGGTGGAGGGCCTCTTCGCCCAGTACGGGGTGGTGCGGGTGCGCGACCTGGACGAGCTGCTGGAGACGGCCGCCCTCTTCGCCAAGCTCCCCCCCGGGACGGGCGGACGGGCGTGCCTCTACTCCATATCGGGGGGCTCGGGCACCCTCATGGCCGAGGTGGCCGAGTCCGCCGGCGTCCCCGTGCCCGAGCTGACCCCGGCCACCCGCCGGGCCCTGCGGGAGATCATCCCCGACTACCTCACCGTGGCCAATCCCGTGGACAACGGGGCCCAGTTCCTGGTGACCGCCCCCGTCGAGCAGCGCAGGGCCGTCTTCGACCTGGTGGCGGCCGACCCCAACGTCGACGTGGTGGTGATCGGCCTCACCGGGGCCCTGGGCCGGCTCACCGACCGCTTCGCCGAGGACATCGTGGCCGTCATCGACGACCTCCCCAAGCCCATGGTGGTGACCTGGAACTCCTTCAAGACCGACGAGAAGGGCTTCGCCACCCTGGTGGGGGCGGGGGTGCCCATCGTGCGCTCCTTCCGCAACTGCTTCGGGGCCCTGCGGGCCTTCGCCCGCTACCAGGCCGCGGCCCGCACCTTCCGCAGCCGCAAGGCCTCCACCCCGCGCCTGCCGGCCGAGGCCCGGGCCCTGCTCGAGGGCGCCGGTCCCGGCCCCCTCGGGGCGGGGGCCACCCGGCGCCTGCTCGAGACCTTCGGGGTGCCGCTGGCGGACGAGGCCCTGGCCCGGTCGGCGGCCGAGGCCGGGCGCCTGGCGGCGGGGATGGGCTTCCCCGTGGTCATGAAGATCGCCTCGCCCGACTTCCCCCACAAGTCCGACGCCGGCCTGGTGCGCCTGGCGGTGGGCAGCGCGGCCGAGGCCGGGGCGGTCCACGACGAGCTCGTGGAGCGGGCCCGGGCGGCCCGCCCCGACGCCCGCATCGAGGGCGTCCAGATCCAAGAGCAGGTGGAGGGGGGCACGGAGATGATCGTGGGGGTGACCCACGACCCGGTCTTCGGGCCGGCCGTCCTGGTGGGGACGGGGGGTGTCTTCGCCGAGATCCTGGCCGACGTGGCCGTGCGCCCCCTCCCCCTGGACCGGCGCGACGCCGAGGAGATGGTGCGCTCCCTGCGGGGCTTTCCCCTCCTGGCCGGGGCCCGGGGCCGGCCCCGCCTGGACGTGAAGGCCCTGGTGGACGTGGTCCTGGCCGTGGCCAGGCTGGCCGGGGGGTGCGGGGGGCGCCTGGCCGAGCTCGACCTCAACCCCGTGGTGGTGCGACCGGCGGGAGCGGTGGCGGTGGACGCCCTCGTGGTGGTGGCCTGAGCATGCAACTGGAGCTGTCCGAGGACCAGCAGGCCCTGCAGGACGCGGTGCGGGCCGTGCTCGAGCGCGAGAGCCCGGTGTCCCTGGCCCGGCGGGTGGTGGAGGAGCACAAGGGGGCCGACGAGCTGTGGGCCCGCCTGGTGGAGCTCGACTGGCCCGCCCTGGCCGTCCCCGAGGAGCACGGGGGCCTGGGCCTCGGGATGGTGGAGCTGGCCGTCGTGGCCGAGCAGATGGGCATGGTGCTGGCCCCGGCCCCCTTCCTGTCCACGGCCACCCAGTTCGTCCCCGCCGTGGTGGCGGTGGGCGGGGCCGAGCACCGGGAGCGCTTCCTCGGGCCGGTGGTGGCCGAGGGGGCCGTGGGCTCCCTGGCCGTGGCCGAGCCGTCGGGCCGCTACGCCCCCGAGGACACCGTCACCGTGGCCACCCCCGACGGGGACGGCTACGTCCTGCGGGGCGAGAAGCACTTCGTCCTCGACGCCGAGCTGGCCCGGGAGTTCGTGGTGTCGGCCCGGCTCCCGGGCACCACCGGCGCGGCGGGCATCGGCCTGTTCGTGGTGGGGGCGGAGACCGTCGCCGTCACCCCCATGGCGTGCCTCGACGCCACCCGCGGCTACGGGGCCGTGCGCCTCGGCGACGTCCGGGTGGGGCCCGAGCGGGTCCTCGGGCGCCCCGGCCACGACGGCGAGGTGGTGCGGGCGGTGGTGGGCCAGGCCACGGTGGCCCTGGCGGCCGAGATGGTGGGGACGTGCCAGACGATCTTCGACATCGTCCACTCCTACGTCCAAGAGCGCGAGCAGTTCGGGGTGAAGATCGGTTCCTTCCAGGCCATCAAGCACAAGCTGGCCAACATGTTCGTGGCCCTGGAGTCGGCCCGGGCCACCGCCTACTTCGCCGCCGCCGCCATCGCCGAGCGCGACGAGCGCACCCCGGGTGCTGTGGCCATGGCCAAGGCCAGCGTGGGTGACTGCCAGAAGCTGCTCGGCACCGAGGGCATCCAGTGCCTGGGGGGCATCGGCTACACGTGGGAGCACGACATGCACCTCTTCGTCAAGCGGGCCAAGACGGGGGCGGCGCTGTTCGGCACCGGGGCCGAGCACCTCGAGGCGCTGGCCCACATCCTCGGCCTCTGACCCGGTGCCGGCAGGGGGCCCGGGCGGGGGGCGCAGGCCGGTGCGACGCTCCCCCCGGACCGCCGCCCGCCTGCTGGAGCGGGCCTCCGGGTCCTGACCCCCGGTCGGCCCCCCGGGGGGGAATTTGTGATTCACCTCCGGGCCCGCCCCGGGGCCGGGCCGGACGACGGGGAGGCGGAGCCGGGGGCGGGGCCGGGGGACCCCCGAGCGGACCGGGACGTCGTCCCTGGTCAGAGGGGTGATGGGCAGCGGGGTCCCCGACCGTCCTCGACGCCGGTCGGAACTCACGACAAACTAGTGAGCAGTGTCGTGTGACTGGAGAGCCGGGTGAGCATGCAGGCCGCCGACCCCGCCCTCGACGAGCGCGTCGACGCCGTCGGGGAGCTCCTCTTCGGCCGGCGCCTGCGCCTGCGGGTCCTCCTGTGGGCGGCCGACCAGCACCAGGCCTTCAACCAGTCCGAGGCGGCCCGGGGGGTCGGCTACAACTCCTCGGGGGAGGTGGCCAAGGAGCTCGAGCGCCTGGTGCAGCTGCACATGCTGCGCAAGTACGGGCGCCCGGGCCGGGTGGGGCCCCAGAACTACGTGCGGGCCGAGCACGCCGGGTGGACCGTGGCCGAGGCGGCCCGCCTCATGCTCGACGCCGAGGCCCACGCCCCGGGCCCCGAGCCCGAGCACGCCGGGGACGGGGAGGACGACGGCCCCGAGGCCGGCACCGCCCTGGCCCCCCTGGAGGTGCTGGAAGTGACCGACCGGCGCCCTAGCGGCGGGGGAGGCCGAGGACGCGCTCGGCGATGATGTTGCGCTGGATCTCCGAGGTCCCCCCGGCGATGGTGTTGGAGAAGCTCTGGAGCCAGTGCAGGAGCCAGGCCTGGGTGTCGCCCCGGGCCACGGCCGGGGCCTCGTGGCGGGACAGGTCCACGCCGTGGGGGCCGAGCGCCTCCCCCACGTCGAGGGCCAGGTTGCGGCGCACCTCGCTGCCGAGGAGCTTGAGGACCGAGTGCTCGGGCGAGCTCTGGCCCTTGGCGAACTTGGCGAAGCCCCGGTAGCCGAGGAGCTTGAGGGCCTGGGACTGGGTGTAGGCCCGGGCCACGGTGGCCCGGAAGCCGGGGTCGTCGGCCAGGCGCCGCCCCCCGGGGAGCTCGGTGGTGGCGGTGTCCAGCACCTTCTCCAGGATCTTCTCGGTGCCGGTGGCCTCGTTGATCCACAGCATGCCCCGCTCGTGGGCGAGGGACCCCCCGGCCACGCTCCACCCGTGGTTGAGCTCCCCCACCAGGTTCTCGGCCGGGACCTCCACGTCGGTGAAGAAGACCTCGTTGAAGTCGGCGTGCCCGCTGTCGGTGAGCTCGGCCAGGGGCCGGGTCTGGATGCCGGGGGTCGCCATGTCGACGATGAGCACGCTGATCCCGGCGTGCTTGGGGGCGTCGGGGTCGGTGCGCACGAAGCAGAAGCAGTAGTCGGCGTGGTGGGCGCCCGAGGTCCACACCTTCTGCCCGTTCACCACGAAGCGCTCCCCCACCCGCTCCGCCCGGGTGCGGAGCCCGGCCAGGTCGCTCCCGGCGTTGGGCTCGCTCATGCCCAGGCACCAGCTGATCTCGGCCCGGAGTGTGGGCAGGGCGTAGCGGGCCTTCTGCTCCTCGGTCCCCCACTCCAGGATGGAGGGGGTGATGATGGACAGTCCCTGGGGGTTGCAGCTGCGGGGGACGCCCAGCTTGGAGAGCTCCTCGAAGTACACCATCTGCTGGAGGGGGGTGGCGTTGCGCCCCCCGTACTCGGGGGGCCATCCCGGCACCAGCCAGCCGTGGTCGAAGAGCTTGCGCTGCCACACCCGGGCCCACTCCGGGATGTGGGCCGACGAGGCCACCCGCTCGGTGCGCTCCTCGGGGGAGGGCAGGTTGGCCTGGATCCAGGCCCGCAGCTCGAGGCGGAAGGCCTCGGTCTCCTCGTCGTAGTGCAGCTGCACGGCCCGGGATCGTAGCCCGACCGACACGCGTGTCAGCAGGGCGCCCCGGCCCTGCTCAGCCCGACACGCCCCGGGTGAGCAGCATGCAGCCGGCGATGGGACCGCCCCCGGCGGCCACGGCGGCGACCTCCGGTCCCCCCGCCACCTGGCGGGCGCCCCCCTCGCCCCGGAGCTGGACGCAGGCCTCGTGCAGCATGCCGAAGCCGTGCAGGCGCCCGGCCGACAGCTGCCCGCCGCTCGTGTTGAGCGGGAGGGGCCCGTCGAGGGCGATGTTGGTCCCCCCCTCGACGAAGGGCCCGCTTTCTCCCCGGGGGCACAGGCCGAGCT
>DATJOV010000276.1:0-2048 GCA_035506735.1 Acidimicrobiales bacterium
AAGCCCAGCTCAGAAGGGTCGGGGGCGGCGGACCGTCCAGCCCGGACGGCCCCGGGACCTCCCCCGGCCGGGGGGTGGGGCCATGGCCAGGGGCCCGTGGGCCCGGCCTGGCCCGGGCCGGGGTCAGTAGGACAGGGTGAAGGCCGAGGCGTCGCTGTGGGTCCGCCCCCGGTAGTGCCACTGGACCGGGTCGAGGCGGGCCGTGGGCACCACGGCCAGGCTCCCGTGGGGGAGGGGGACGGTGAAGCGGATGACGAAGCGCTCGGTGGCCCCCTCCTTCACGTCGACGTTGGTGGCCACCAGCCAGGTCGGGCCCTCGGCCCCCAGGGCGTCGAGGGGGGGGCTGCCGTCGATGCGGGGGGCAGAGGCGTAGCCGGGGAGGTTGACGGCCAGGACCCCCACGTACTCGCCGTAGACGGTGCCCAGCCCCGGATAGGGCCCGGCGATGAACTGGGACTGCCCGGGCGGGGTCCGGTTGGCCAGGTCCACGGTCAGGACCCCCTCGGTGCGCTTGCCGTGGGTGGTCATGGTGAGGGAGGTCGAGACCCCCAGGTACTGGTCGAGCTTGTTGCCCCCCCGGTTGATCACGGCCGCCATGGCCGAGTCGGGCTCGAGCTCCCCCGCCACGCCCCCCGATACCCAGGCCTTCTCGGCCGTGGGGTCGGCCGACCAGGCCAGCAGGTGGCGCCCCTGGGTGGCCGAGGTCATGGCGTTGGACAGGGTGGTGAGGTCGAGGGACTCGTCCTGGAGGGCGTCGAGGGTGGCCTTCGCCAGCGAGCCCAGGGACTCCTCCCGGGCCGCCTCGATGGCGTCCTGCTGGGCCGAGAGGATGTCGCTCAGCCCCTCGTACTGGTCGTGGACCAGGAGCTGCACCACGTTGTCGGCGCTCACGGTGGAGCCGTCGGGCAGGGTCACGGGCCCGGTCGCCTCCAGGAACTGGTGCAGGGCCTCCACGTCGACGGCCAGGGCCCCGTCGACGTGCTGGCCCGTCTCCGCCTCCCACATCCGGGCCGCCAGGGCGGCGTTCACGTCGAACTGGGGGGTGAAGCCCAGGTTGCGCCAGTCCTGACCGGGGTGGATCCATCCCCACCGGGCCTCGAGGTCGCCGGTGGCGTTCACCTCGCCCGCCGGCACCGGGATGGCCACCGTGGGCTCGGGATCCGACAGATGGAGCTCGCCGTCGTCGGTGGTGAGCGCCCCGACCTCGAGGTAGTCGCCCGAGCCGGCCCGCATCTCGGCGTTGTTGGCCATGAGGAGGAGGTAGGTCTTCGGGCCCTGGAGGATCCCGGCCAGGGTGCCGGCCACCGAGGAGGCGTGCTGGAGGCGGCCCTCGACCTGGTCGAGGTCGTGGAGGAAGGTGGCGTGCTTGGCCGCCAGGGGGGACACGAGCGCCTGCGAGGGGCCGGTGTCGATGCGCAGCAGCCGGCCGTCCACGCTCGAGGCCAGCGCCGCCAGCCGCCGCAGGGCCTGGACCCGCTCGGGGCCGGTGGCGTGAGGAGCGTGGAGGATCCCGTGGGCCTGGCCGACGGCCCCGATGCCGATGGTGGCGACCTGGGCCGAGGCCGAGGCCAGGTCCTGCACCGAGCGGAGCTGGCGCCCGATGACGGGCAGGATGTCGAGGGGGGCCAGCACGGGGGAGTGGAGGTAGCCCCCGGCGTCGTCGAAGGCCCGGGCCGCGGCCCGCAGGGGGGCGGTGGCCGAGCGCGACACCACGTCGGAGGCGGAGAGCTCGTTCTTGGCCTCCTGGACGTCGGAGGCCCCGTGGCTGGCGTCGCGCACTCCCTCGGCCAGCAGGGCGGCGCACCCAACCAGCCACAGGAGGACGACCCCGACCACGGCCCACAGCAGGCGCCGCCGGCGCCGCCGGGCCCGCCCGGGGCGGCCGGGGGGTGGGGTCGGCTCCGTCGGCCCGGCCCCGAGGTCCGACGCCGGGTCCGCGGCGGGCGGCTGCGGCGCGCTCACTCCGGTCGGGGGCGGATCGGGTGCGGGGCCCACAGGAGGCCGGCGACCCGACCCACCAGGTCGCCGAGCTCGCGGGCCGTGGCCCG
>DATJOV010000277.1:0-3931 GCA_035506735.1 Acidimicrobiales bacterium
TACGCCTCCTACGCCAGCGGCAAGTGGCAGGTGGCCAAGTCCACCATCTGCACCCTGCTCGGCCTCTTCTACCAGGCCGACGGCAAGACGGGGACGCCGACGGGCTGCGCCGGCACCTGAGCCCGGTGTCCGGCCCCCCGCACGGGCCGGGACGCATCGCGACGACGCCGGGTCCACCTGCGGGTGGGCCCGGCGTTTCGTCGTGACGGGAGGGGCGCGCTACCCGCCCCCGGGTCCTGCGGTCAGCCCGGGACGACCGCCGTGGCCTCGCCCACGACCTTGACCTCGCCCCCGGCGTTGGCCAGCTCGCACTCGAGGTCGACCAGCTGGCGCCCGTCCTCGACCCGCTTGCCCTTGACCACGATCCTGGTGACGAGCTCCTCGTCGGGCCAGGTCTGGCGGGAGAAGCGCACCTTGTAATTGGTGACGTGGCCGGCGCCGACGTAGTCGGTGAGCGCGCTGCCCAGCAGGCCCATGGAGAACATGCCGTGCCCGAAGACGCTGGGCTGGCCCGCCCGGGTGGCCAGCACCTCGTCGTGGTGCATGGGGTTGTAGTCCCCCGAGGCCCCGGCGTAGCGCACCAGGTCGGTGCGGGTCAGGGTGTGGCGCTTCACCGGCGCCTCGTCCCCTTCCTTGACCTCGTCGAAGTGCAGCGTCTGCGCCATGGAGCCTCCTTGCGTGGTCGTGGCAGCTTGGGCGGCGGGCCGGCGCCCTGTCAAACACCCCCCGCTCGCCCGGGGCGGGGACGGGCCCGGGTCAGGCGCCCGGCTCGGGGTCCCGGGGCAGGCCCAGGATGCGCTCGCCGATGACGTTGCGCTGGACCTCGCTCGTCCCCCCGGCGATGGTCAGGCACCGGGTGGAGAGAAAGCCCCGGCTCCAGCGCCCGGCGTCGTCCTCGACCGTGGCGCCGAGGGGCCCCAGGAGGGTCAGGCCGAGCTCCTGGACGCGCTGCTCGTGCTCGGCCCCGAGGAGCTTGCGCACGCTGGCCTCGGGACCGGGCTCCACCCCCGACACCGACCGCAGGGTGGTGCGGGCCCCGAGGAGGGCCACCGACTGGGCCTCGGCCAGCAGGCCCCCGATCTCGTCCAGGATCACGGGGTCGTGGCGCTCCTCGCCCGAGAGCGAGCCCAGGATCCACTCGATGCCGAAGCCGAAGGTGGCCCCCGAGGCCATGGAGACCCGCTCGTTGGCCAGGGTGGTGCGGGCCAGGCGCCAGCCGCCGTGCACCGGTCCCACCACGCAGTCGTCGGGGACGACCACGTCGGTGAAGAAGACCTCGTTGAACATGGCGTCGCCCGTGATCTCCCGCAGGGGCCGCACCTCGATGCCGGGCGTGTGCATGTCGACGATGAAGTAGGTGATGCCCTCGTGCTTGGGGGCGTCGGGGTCCGAACGCGCCAGGCAGATGCCCCAGTCGGCCCGCATGGCGATGGAGGTCCACACCTTCTGGCCGTTCAGGACCCAGCCCCCCTCGACCCGGGTGGCCCGGGTGGAGAGGGCGGCCAGGTCGGAGCCGGCCCCGGGCTCGCTGAAGAGCTGGCACCAGGTGAGCTGGCCGAGGAGGGTGGGGCCCACCCACCGGGCCTGCTGCTCGTCGGTGCCGTGGGCGATGATGGTGGGCAGGGCCCACGCCCCCACGGCCAGGTTGGGCCGGTGCAGGCCGGCCGCGGCCAGCTCCTCGTCGATGACGAGCTGCTCGACCGGTCCCGCCCCGCGGCCCCAGGGGGCGGGCCAGTGGGGCACGAAGAGCCCGCTCTCGACCAGGCGCCGCCGCTGCTCGGCCCGGTCCGGGGCTCCGGCCACCTCGGCCACCTCGGCCCGCACCCGGGCCCGGACGGCCTCGGCCTCCTCGGGCAGCTCGATGTCGAGGCGGCGCCGCCCCCCGGCCATGGCGGCCCGGGAGGCCCGCTCCCGCAGGGCCCGGCTGGGCCCCACCAGCTGGCGCAGGGACAGGGCCCGGCGGAGGTGGAGGTGGGCGTCGTGCTCCCACGTGAAGCCCATCCCCCCCAGGATCTGGATGCAGCCCTTGGCGCACTCGGCGTAGGCGTCGAGGGCCAGGGCCCCGGCCAGGACGGCCGACAGGGCGGCCTGGTCCTCGTCGTCGGCGTCGGCCGCCTGGCCCGCGTCCCAGGCCAGGGCCGTGACCTGCTCCACCGTGACCAGCATGTCGGCCAGACGGTGCTTGACGGCCTGGAACTGGCCGATGGGGCGGCCGAACTGGCGGCGGTCCACGGCGTGGGCGGTGCCGGTCTCCAGGCACCAGCGCCCGCCCCCGGCGCACTCGGCCACGGCCAGGACCAGGGCCAGGCGCAGCACCACGTCGTCGGTCACCTCGGGCAGGCGCCGCCCGGCCGCCACCACGGTCCCCTCCACCACCACCCGGCCCACCCGCCGGGTGGGGTCCAGGCTGGCCAGGGTCTCCACCGTCACGCCGGGGTCCTCGAGGTCGACCACGCACCACAGGGCCCGCCCGGCGTCGACCTCGCCCTCCCCCACGGGCAGCTCGACCGGGGCCAGGAGGAGGCGGGCCAGCCCCACCCCCAGGACCGGGCCCACCCGGCCCGTCACCGTCACCGTGCCGTCGGGGTGGGGGGCGCCGGCCAGGGCCCCGCTGCCGGGCAGGGCCACGGCGGCCGGGAGCGAACCGTCCACCAGGTGGGCCAGGAGGTCCTTGCGCTGGTCGTCGCCGGCTCGGCCCGCCACCACGGCGGCGGCCAGCATGGTGGGGACGACGGGCCCCGGGGCCACGGCCCGGGCCAGCTCCTCCACCACCACGGCCGCCTCGAGCAGCCCGAAGCCCTGCCCGCCGTGCTCCTCGGGGACGTGGATGCCGAGCCACCCCTGGGCGGCCAGCTCGTCCCAGAAGGGGGGCAGGGTCTCGGTCTCGGCGTCGAGCAGGGCCCGGGGCACGGCCGGCGGGCAGCGGGCCTCGAGCCAGCGCCGCACCGTCCGCCGCAGCTCCTCGTGGTCCTCTCCGATGCCGATGGGCATACCCGCCCCCTCTCAGAACAACCCGATGGCGTGGTCCAGCGACCACGTCTGCCAGCCGTGGGTCCCGAGGACCACCACGGCGGCCAGCACCATCATGGAGTTCTGCCCCTGCTCGGCCCAGTCGTGGATCATGAGCACGAAGTAGACGAGGTTGAGCACGATGCTGGCGAAGGCCGCCACCGGGGTGAGGAACCCCACGGTGAGGCCCAGGCCCAGGGAGAGCTCGCTCATGAGCACCACCCAGGTCATGGCCTTGGGGTGGGGCTTGACGGTGAGCTCGAAGCCCCGGCGGACGAAGGCGAAGCGGTGCTTGCCGGCGATGTCGGCGGCCCAGGTGATGCCGGCCTGGCGCTTGATCCAGGCCTCGAGGTTCTTGTGGCGGAAGCTCTCCAGCCACCACAGCCCGAGCCCGATGCGCAGGACGGCGGCCCACTCCGCCCCCGTCAACAGTGAGGTCTTCACAGCCCGATCACGGGCGACGTTCTAGCACCCGGCCCCCGGGGACTCAGCCCCGGTGGATGAGGTTGAAGCGTGACGTGACGACGGGCTCCCCCGTGGCGTCGTCGCGCCACACCGTCTCGGTGACCACGAAGGTCATGGTCTTGCCCTTGGACTCCTTGCTGTAGGCGTCGGTGATGCGCCCCTCGCCCACCAGCACGTCGCCCACCGAGACGGGGCGGTGGTAGACGAACTCCTGCTCGCCGTGGAGGATGATGCCGCCCTTGGCCATGAGGGGGCCGATGACCTCGCCCAGGGGGTTGCCCGTGGGCTTGTCGCCCGGCTGGTCCTCGGGGAACTCGCCCCAGGTCTGCATGACGAAAGGGAAGGTGGGGGGCACGGGGATGGCCCCCAGCCCCGCCTCGGCGGCGGCCCGGGGGTCGCGGTAGACGGGGCTCGGGTCGCACACGGCGGTGGCGAAGTTGGCGACGGGGCCGCGCTC
>DATJOV010000278.1:0-14359 GCA_035506735.1 Acidimicrobiales bacterium
CCGGCCACCGGCGAGACCGAAGAGGCGCTCTGCCTGTGACTTCATGTACCGGGTCAGCCAGCCGAGGGCCATCGAAGAGCCGGGCATTCCCTCTCCGATCCGGGCCGCGCTGACGTCTACGGCATGCGGGCAACGCGGCGATCACAAGGCGCAAAGCAAAAGCCCAACGCCACCAGCACCGCCCGCGCCGCAGCGTGCGCCACGGTCACCAGCATCGCCACGCCGATCCCGATCATCCCGAGCAGCACCCAGCAGCGACGAGTCCGGTAGGGGTTATGCACGAGGGGGAACGCCATCACCACTCGCGGAGCGCGACCGGTCCCCTGAGTCAGGCTGCCGCTCGGACATGGGCGTGCTCCCTTCAAGGTAGCACGACGATCAAACAACCTGTAACGTTAGACAGCTTCCCTAGGGATGAGACGATGAAGAGAAAATACGGACTTATCGCGGGGACTGTCGTTGGCCTTGCCGGCCTTACTGGTGGGATCGCGTATGCAACGAGGGGCACGGGTAGTCCATCTATGCCGACCGTTGCACCGACTGCAGAATCCAGCGTAGCGACCGGTGCAACAGGTCAAGCGGAGACGCCCGCTACGACGGCGTTGCCGCCGGCGACGGGAGCTGGGATCGGAGCGACTAACGAGCAAATAGAGGATGTCGTCTCGCAATATCTCGAAGTCAACCAATCAGTGTTGGTTCCGAATACAACTGGCTCGCCAACTTGGCCGAGTTCACTGCCGGAGATTCCAACTGAGCCCGGGGCAACGGTCTCTCCCACCCTCGATGCGAGTGGTTCGCCATACTTGAGTCCATCCATGCAGGCATCGATGGTTGCTGCCGCTACTGAAGCGATCAAGTCAAGGCAGACGTCGTCCGCCCAAACAGGATATGACGGCTGGATTCACAACGCGATTGCATCTGAATCCGGTCAGGGGTTCCAGGTCACAGGCGCGGGCGTCGTTCTGCTCGCATTCCACGTCGACTCGGAATCGTCATTTGCTGCTGCGGTCTCTGTGCGCGCGTTTGACTGGCAGAATCAGGTGATCCTCCAGACAAATGGAAGCCTGGCGACCAATGATTTGCGCCAGGAGGAAGTTGATGAAATCGGTCTCGCCTCCGCATCTAGTGGTCAGTGGCTCGTTAACGCAGTCACGACGAACTTCGTGCCTGGTGAGGGACCCTAGCCCCGCGGTTACACGACGTACCACAAGACGCGCCCGCCGGACCCCTGTGATCAGGACCGCACCAGGCGGGCTCAGCTGCGTGGCAACACGAAACCCGTATCGACAGGCACGATGCGGGAGCGCCCGCCTGGATCAGGGGGTGGCAGCTCCGGGCCATCACCGGGCGTGATCCGGCGTCGGGCCGCCCCCGCCAGGCCGCCAAGATCTTCGTCGGGAACGCTGCCACCGCTGGGCGGCCCCCGTGGAGCTTCGTGGCCCAAGTCGAGGTGGGACTGCTCGACAGGAGCGGGTCGTTCCTGGCCCAGCTCCTGGACGAAAGGCTGGACCACATCGAGCCGACCCACCGGCCGAAGACGGGCTTCGAGTACCGGCGGTGGATCGATGTCGGATCCCGCCACCTTGGGTGCGATCAAGCTCAACCAGCTGAGAGCGGACCGCTTGGACCGCCGGTACCGGGCCCGGCTGACGACGCGTCTTCGGGGCGCCGGACTACGGTCCCGGCGCCGACACCACGCTGTACACCGGTGAGGTGGGGGAACTCTGGGCGGTCGCGCCGTGAGCGATGCAGGCGTTCGCGGTGGGACAGGCGACGGCGCCTATCGAGAGATACGACTGCCCATAGGCATCGGGTGCGTTGCTCGGGACCGTGAACACCACCCTGGACCAGGTCGCGCCACCATCGGTGGTGCCCAGCAGGACAGGTGACTCGGCGCTCGTGGCTCGGCCGACTCGCTCAAGGACCAACTCGGACCCCGACGCCCAGCACTCCGTCCTCGTCGGGCAGGAGAGACCGTTGAGCTGGGGATCGGGCACATCGGCAGGCATCTGGTCGACGACCCAGGTGCGTCCTGCATCGGTCGACGAGGCGATGACGCTCACAGGTTGGACGTTCGGTCCCGTGCCGGCGCAGGAGAAGCCGCCACCGTCCGTGGCCTCTTGCGCAGCCGCCTGCGAAGCCAGCGAAGACTCGGTGCTGGAGATGGCGGCGACGGCGGGACTCATGGCCGGGACCGACCCGTCTGCTGGCCGGGACGGAGGGGACGACGCGGGTGGGGCGCCGGCGGTCTGGCACTCGGGCGGATTGGCGATCGTGATGGGGACGAGTCCGTTGACGAAGCAGTCCTGCGCGTCGGGGCAACTGAGGCCCGCGGAGTCGGCATTGACGCTGAATCCTCTCGGGAAGGCGCCGTCGATCCAGCTCCTTCCCCCGTCGGTCGTCGCCCGCACGAAGGGAGTGGGGTAGATCGACGCCCCCTCGGGGTCCCACACCTCGCCGGACAACACGCAATGTTCGATCGTCGTGCAGTCCAGATCGAGTGCGAGATCCTCGCCATCCATCGCCGTCGCCTTCCATGTCTTCCCGCCGTCGGCAGTGGTGACAGACGACTCGGCGGGCACGGTGTCGGCCGGATTCAGAGTGCCCAGGTGCTGGGCCCACGTCGGACCGACGACGCCCGAGCAGTCGTCGGGCGACGGGCACGACAGGAGGAGGAGGACACCCGGTGCTATCGCCAGCGGTGTCACCGTCCACTGGCTTCCACCGTCGACCGTGGACAGGAACGCGGATCGGCCGGCGAGGGTCCCCCCCACATCGCAGTGCGACGGCTCGGGGCACGACAGCCGACTGGTGGCGTCGAACCCGGTCGGCATGGGCGTGACGGTCCAGGTGGAGCCGAGATCGCCGGTGGCGTAGAGCGACTCCGAGAGCAGCGGGGCGTTGGCATCCGGTGAGGGGTAGTGGCCCGCCAGCACGTAGCAGGCGTCCGCGCTGGCGCAGGTCAGGGGTCCGGCCGGTGGGCCGTCGGTGTTCTTGATCCAGGTCCCGCTCAGGACCGCCCCCAGCAGCTGCCACCGTCCGGAACGCACCCGACGCCCCGAGGCCGAGGGGGGCACGAAGGGCGTGGGCGCATGAAACGGAGTGACGGTGGCCTTGGTGAGGCCGCCGCTCCTGCTCGTGAGGATGATGGGAAGCACGGTGGCGAGCAATGCCACGGCGGCAACGCCGGCGAGGAGGTACCGGCGACCGTGTCGAGGGCCCGGGGCCCAGGGTGGCTCCGACCGACCCGGTGATGGAGGAGGCGTGACGGCGACGATGTGGTGGAAGAGCTCCTCGAAGGCCGGGCCTGTGCTCGCCCGCTCGGCCAGAGCGGGGTCGACCGGATCCGGGAGAAGGTGCCGTCTTCTCGTCCTCGCCGTGGTCTCGTCTCCAGGGCGATCATTCACTGACGGCCTCACGAGGCACCTCCCGGCTCGAGGTCTGGTCTTCAGCCGGGGTGGAGGGCCCCGACGAGGCCGCGGCCACCCGGGCGCGAGCCCGGTGAAGGCGGATGCGGGCAGCGACGGCGGAGCAGCCGAGGACGGAGCCAAGCTCCTTGGAGCTCAGCCCCTCCCAGGCGGCGAGCATCAGGATCTCGCGATCATCCTCGGGCAGGCCGGCGAGGATCCGGACGGCGTCGAGACGCGATTCTCCGGGAGGCGCAGCGGCCGGAAGAGCCCGCCGCAGCTCACCGGCGATGCGATCGGTGAGCTCGGATCGACGTCGCCCCCGCCGATGGTGGTTGGCCAGGACGTTGCGAGCGGTCGCATAGAGCCACAGACGGCCGGGCTGACCATGAGGAAGGTGGTCCAGTCGCTCCCAGGCGATCATGAACGTCTCCGCCACGATGTCGGCGGCGTCCTCGGGCGAGCTCGTGCGCCGGAGCGCGTAGGCGCTCAGCGGTCCCCGCTGGGCCTCGAACAATGCTCTGAACCGCGCTTCCCGATTCCCGGCCACGCCGCCCCCGTCCCTCCGCAGAAGCTATATGTCGCGGGCGGAGGCGGTGTTTCGGCCGGATACGGAGAACCTCGGCCGGGCTCCCTCGAGCACGTGGTGAGCACCGTTGTCGGTCGGGAACCCTCCGGGCAGGCCGAACGTCGAAGTGACATGGGCCACGACAACGGGGGGACCCATGGCACGTCTGGTGCGGTGCGTCCTGCTCGGCACGGTCGGGGCCGTGCTGGCGGCATGCGGGGGCGGACCACCGGGCGGCACCGTCACCGGTCACGCCGCCGTCTGCCTCGGGCCGCACAGGACCCAGGCGCAGATCGCCGCCATCCCGGTCCGGGTCGAGGTCACCCAGCACTCCAGGCCGGTCGCGTCGGCAACCGTCCGCGGGAGCCACATCTACCGCTTTCGGTTGGCTCCGGGGCGCTATGCGGTCTCCTCCGGAGCCGGCAGATCGGTGCCCGTGGTCGTGCGGCCCGGTGCGGTCCTTCGGGTGGACCTTGCAGATTTCTGCAGATAGGTGCAGGCCGACCGCAGGTACGGGTGACCAGAGGCGTCGGAACCGTGGGCACGACGTGGCCCGAGCGGAGCGAGACACGACAGGTGTGTCCGACCGGCGTATCGGATACCTTGGGCCCCCTGGGCGCGACGGGACGTCCCCGGGGAACACCCCGCTGACCACGGAACGAGCCGAACCGGAGGAAGCGATGGACTCGAAGGACGTAGCGCGCGAGTGGTTGGACAGCAGGTGCGGTCGAGAGGTGCACGTCGAGACGCAGCTGGTCAACGCCTCCACGGCGCCCCAGGTTCACCGGGGCCGACTCACGAGATCGCTTGAGGATCTGGCCAGACCCGGCTTCCTCTACGAGGTCGGTACCGTCTCGTACAACCTGTCCGACCTTCCCGAGGACATGGGCGTGGAGGTCGCACTGGAGCCCGTCGAGCACCTCGAGATGACCTTCGACGACGGCACGTCGCTCTTGATCAAGGTCGTGGTCACGGCGCTGTAGCGGTCCCCGCCGGCCCCCGAGTGCCGAAGGGAAGGGCCCCGATCCCTCGCGGGCAGGTGAGGGGTCCGGGCCCGGTCCCCCTCGAGGGTGACCGGGGAACCGGAGCGGTGCCCCACTGTTCGATGGTCGACGTCGCCGGGCCGGGTCGACGCCCGCTCCCGTGGTGGGTGGCGCCCCGGGTCGCCTCGTCGAGCGACGCTCAGGCCGGGGCGGCTCGTCCGAAGACGAACCAGTGCGTCGCTTCGATCGTCGCCGCCCAGCCGTGCTCGCCGAGAAGCGATTGCAGCTCGTCCGGCTCGTAGAAGATCTCCACGACCCGGTAGGTGCGTCCGTCGTGCAGCCGGCGCAGGTCGAGGTCAGCGCCGCGATCGATGACGTAGGCATCCTCGGTCCCGGCAGAGCGATGCATGTCCCGGCGGTTGTCGACGAGGAACACCCGGCCCCCCGGTGCGACGCAGGACCGCACCAACGACCAGAACGCCGAGAACCGCGCCCTCGGCACATGGGAGAGCCAGAAGGAGAAGAAGACCACGTCGTAGGTCTTCGGCGGCCGCCACGAGAACACGTCGGCGACGACGTACTCCACATCGTCCCGGCACACGCGGGCGCGGTTGAGGTCGAGAGCCTCGGGCGAGGCGTCGAGGACCGTCAGCCGCCCGGCGGTCCGGGCCAGCCACCGGGTCCACCATCCGGTGCCGCCCGCCATCTCCAGGACGTCGCCACCCGCACCGAAGGCATCGAGCGCGTCGGCGATCTGGGCCACCTGCCGCGCCCATTGCGCCCCGAGCTCGGGCCCATGGTCGTAGCGGCCACGGCGCTGCCACCATTCGTCGTATTCGGGCACCCGGGCCCGGTAGTACGCCCGCTGGTCGGCGAGGACGCCATCCTCGTCCACGGGCAGAGTCTTGCACCGGCGTCGTGTCCGACCAGGGCAGCACCGCGGGCCACGGTGCAACGCGGCCGGCCTCGCCGTCCCAGGCCGTCTTCGGGCTCGAGGCTCCGGATCTCCCGCCCCGGATCGTCCTGTCCGGAAGACCGGGCGTGGCCGTGGCCCTGCCCGTCCTCGTGGTGACCGTGCTCCTCGCACGACCTGTCCGACGAACCCAACCGGCCCGTGTGCTGGACTGGGTTCCCACCACCGTCGGCACGGGCCGGCGTGGCGGCGGGTCGGGAGGGACGGACGTGATCGAGATCCTGCGCTTCCGGCTGGCGCCCCACACGGGCGAGGCCGACTTCCTCGCCGCCGACCGGGCCCTCCAGGAGGACTTCGCCTACCGCCAGCCCGGGCTCCTGCGACGGACGACGGCCCGGGGTGAGGACGGGTGGTGGGTGGTGATCGACCTGTGGCGCTCCGGTGCCGACGCCGAGGCGTGCGAGGCCCGCTGGGGGGAGGACCCCGTGGCCCGGCGCTTCATGGCGCTCGTGGACCGTTCGACGGTGACGACCGAGCGCTTCCGGCCCCTGGCCTGAAGGGCGCCCCGAGCCGGGCTGCACCCCGTACGCAGGTCCCCTGCGGTCGGGCCGCCACCGCAAGGGACCTTGGTCCCTACCGACCGGCGCCGGCCATCGACCACAGTGTCGGGGGGCGGCGGGCGCCACCACACCCTGGGCCGCCGTCGCTCACCCAGGGGTTTTCCCACGGGAACACGGCGGGGGACAGGAGCCCCCCACACTTGCCCCCGCCGTGCACCCCTGGTTCGGGATCCGCCCCCGTCCCCCGCACCGGGCCACCGGTCCCCGTGGCCGGGACCTTCGGCCCTGGGTGCGAAGAAGGGCGTTTCGTAGCGTGGGCGGTGAGGTCGACGACGAGCAGCGAGGTTCGATCATGTACCTGGAGAACGACACCGTCATGGGCGAGATGGTCGGCGGCGCCCGCCGTCCCGTGCGGGCCTTCAGCGCCGGTCGGGTATGCGCCGAACCCGGCTGCGACGTCGTGCTGTCGATCTACAACAGCCGGGAGTCGTGCGCCGCCCACGACTTCGACGCCACCCTGTGCGGCTTCCGGGTGCCGCCCGTCCAGCCCCACCCGGGGCAGGCGGCCCGCCGCCACCGCGGCCCGGCCCGGGCGGCGGCCCCGCACCACGGCACGGCCCACGCCGCCTGAGGCGCCCGGGCCGGCGCGCTATCCCCGGCCCTGCACCCGCCGCCCGGCGGCGAGCTCGACCCGCTCGGTCACCCGCACGGCGTCGAGCATGCGCCGGTCGTGGGTCACGAGGAGCAGGGTGCCCTCCCACGCCTCGAGGGCCGACTCGAGTTGCTCGATGGCGGGGAGGTCGAGGTGGTTGGTGGGCTCGTCCAGCACCAGGCAGTTCGTCCCCTGGGCCATGAGGAGGGCGAGCTCGGCCCGGGTGCGCTCGCCCGGTGACAGCGAGCGGGCCGGGCGCAGCACGTGGTCCGCCCCCAGGCCGAACTTGGCCAGGAGGGAGCGGGCCTCGGCCGGGACGCCCGGGTCGGGCGCGGCCGAGAGGAAGGCGTCGAGGAGGGAGCGCTCCCCCTCGGAGAACCGGCGCCGCTCCTGGCCGAGCTCACCCACCCCGACCGAGGGGCCCAGGTAGCTCGTCCCCCCGTCGAGCGGCGTCCGACCCAGGAGGGCCCGCAGGAGGGTGGTCTTGCCGCTCCCGTTGGGCCCCACCACCACCAGCCGGTCGCCCCAGCGCACCTCGAGGTCGATGGGCCCGAGGGTGAAATCGCCCCGGCGCACCACCGCACCGCCGAGGCGGGCCACCACCTCCCCGCTGCGGGGGGCGGCGGCCAGGTCCAGCTGCAGCTGCCAGCCCTCGTAGGGCTTGTCGACGGCGTCGAGCTGGGCCAGGGCCCGCTCGGTGGTGCGCACCTTGGAGGCCTGCTTCTCGGTGCGGTTGATGCGGAAGTCGCGCTGGGCCTTGTCGTGGTCGCGCCCGGACCGCTTCTGGCGCGACACCCCCGAGACCGACCACTGGCGCTGGGTGCGCTCGCGCTGGCGCAGCCGGTCGCGCTCGGCGTCGTAGGTGGCGTAGGCCTGCTCGGCCTGGCGCCGCGCCACCGTCCTGGCCTCGAGGTAGGCGGCGAAGCCACCCCCGTACAGGGTGGCGCGGTGCGAGGCCTCGTCGATCTCGAGCACCGAGGACACCACCCCCTCCAGGAAGGCGCGGTCGTGGGACACCACCACCAGGGCGCCCCGGCGGCGGGTGACGAAGTCCTCCAGTCGCTCCAGGCCGTCGAAGTCGAGGTCGTTGGTGGGCTCGTCGAGGAGGAGGACGTCGTGGCGGCTGAGGAGGAGCCCGGCCAGGGCGGCGCGGGCCCGCTGGCCCCCCGACAGCGACGCCGTGGGGAGGGTGAGGAGGCGCTCGGGCAGGCCCAGCTCGTCGAGGACCCCGGCCGCCCGGGCCTCGAAGTCGGGCCCGCCCAGGCTGAGATAGCGCTCCAGGGCGGTGCTGTAGCGGATGTCGGCGCCCGGCGCACCGGCGGCCAGGGCCGCACCGGCCGCCTCGAGCTCGGCCGAGGCCGGGGCCACACCGGTGCGGCGGGCCAGGAAGTCGGCCACACGCTCGCCCGGCCCGGACTCGAGCTCCTGGGCCAGGTAGGCCACGGTGGCGTCGGGGGGCGTGACGGTGACCCGGCCCCCGTCGGGCCCGTCGAGGCCGGCCAGGAGGCGCAGGAGCGTGGTCTTCCCCACGCCGTTGGGCCCGACCACGCCCAGCCTGCTTTCGGGGCCCACCACCAGGTCCACGTCGACCAGGACGGGCCGGGCACCGCGGCTCTTGGCCACGCGGTGGGCCACCACGGTGGCCGCGGTCGAGGAGGTGGGGAACGACACGGGAGATCTCCGGTGGGCGAGAGGGACAGGGGGCCACGAACGGGAGATCAGCGCACGACGCCATGGTACCCGTCGCCGGGCCGCCGCCTCCCCGCCGGCCCGCGCCGGGTGGTGTCAGCCGCCGCCGTCGGGGCGGACGATCCCGGTCTGGAAGGCGAGCACCACGGCCTGGACCCGGTCGCGCACCCCCAGCTTGGCCAGGATCTTCCCCACGTGGGACTTGACCGTGGCCTCCGACACGAACAGCTCCCGGGCGATCTCGGTGTTGGAGAGGCCCCGGGCCACGGCCACCAGGACCTCACGCTCGCGCTCGGTCAGCCGGGCCAGGGCCAGGCGCGCCGCCGAGGGGCCGGGGGCACCGCCGTCGTCGGCCTCGAGGGTGTGGGCGAAGGTGTCGAGGAGGCGGCGCGTGATCCGGGGCGACACCACGGCGTCGCCGGCGGCCACGGTGCGCACGGCGGCGATGAGCTCTTTCGGGGGAACGTCCTTCAGCAGGAAGCCGCTGGCACCGGCCCGCAGGGCGCCGAAGGCGTACTCGTCGAGATCGAAGGTGGTGAGCACCACCACCCGGACGTCGGGGTGGGCGGCCACGATGGCCCGGGTGGCCTCGATGCCGTCGGTCCCGGGCATGCGGACGTCCATGAGGACCACGTCGGGGCGGGATCGGGCCACCGCCGCCACGGCCTCGGCCCCGTCGGCGGCCTCCCCCACCACGTCGATGTCGGGCTCGTTGGAGAGGATCATCCGGAACCCCATGCGCAGGAGCTCCTGGTCGTCCACGAGGAGCACGCCGATGGTCATGCCTGGACGGCCTCGGGATCCGAGCGCAGCGTGGCCGTGACCTCCCACCCGCGGCGGGCGCCGGGCCCGGCCGTCACCGTCCCGCCGTGGAGGCCGGCGCGCTCGTGCATGCCCTCGATCCCGTGGCCGCCGCCGTGCCCGGCCTCCCCGCCCGTGCCGTCGTCGGCCACCACCAGTTCGACGACGGGGTGGCGGTAGCGGAGGGTGACCCGGACCGAGGTGGCCGAGGCGTGCTTGATGGTGTTGGTGAGCGCCTCCTGGAGGATGCGGTACAGGGCCAGCCCGGTGGCGGCCTCCAGGGGGAAGGGTGTGCCCGCCACGTCGAGCTCGACCTCGAGGCCGGTGGCCCGCACCCGCTCCAGCAGGGCGTCGATGTCGGCCACCCCGGGCTGGGGGCCGAGCTCCTCGCCCGGGTCCTCGGTGCGCAGGACCCCGACCATGGTCCGCAGGTCCCGCATGGCCTGGCGCCCCACGTCCGAGGCCCTGTGCATGGTGGCGGCGGCCCGGGCCGGGTCGGACTCGGCCACGAGGGAGGCGGCGTCGGCCAGGGTGATGACCACGGCGAGGCTGTGGGCCACGATGTCGTGGAGCTCCCGGGCGATGCGGGTGCGCTCGCGTGCCGCCCCGATGGCGGCCTGCTGGTCGCGTTCGAGCTCCAGCCGCCGTGCCCGCTCCGCCAGCCACCCCATGTACCGGCTCCCCGAGCGCACGGTGAGCCCGGCCGAGACCGCCGCCACCACGGTGGCGGTGAGGAACACGAGGGAGCGCGGGACGGTGCCGGCCGGGGACCAGCGCGTGGCCGCCATGACCACGCCCACCTCGAGCACCACCGTGGCCAGCGCCGTGTGCAGCCGGGGCTCGTGCACGGCCACGGTGTAGAGGGCCACCAGGAGGGCGCCGTCGGCGACGAGGCGGTAGCCCACGATCCACTGGGCCAGGGCCACCACCGCCACCACGGCGAACACGGCGCTGGGCCAGCGCCGGCGCCAGGCCAGGGGGACCACCAGGGCCGCCGTGACCACGGCCGCCCCCGGTCCCAGGGCCTGGGCGTGGGCCAGCCACAGCAGCGCCGCCCCCAGGAGCACCCCGGCGCCCGCCGCGTCGGTGGCCAGGGCGTGGGTGTGGGCCAGGCGCCGCACGGCGCTGTAGAGGCTCCCCTCCCGGCCCGGCGCGGTCGGGGTGACGGGGAGCGGCGGCCCCTCGGGGGCGCCCTGGAGGGCGCCGCCGGGTGCGCCGTCGGGGGCGGTGGTGGGCAGGTGGTGGAGAGAGGTCATGGCGGTCGATCCCGTGGTCGGGTCGGTGCTCCCATTGTCCTCCCCGGCGTCCCCGTGTGGTCGACCCGGGGCGCCCCGGCCCCCCGGGGAGCGGTCCGGGCCGACCCCGGGACCCCACGCCGTCCCTGGTCGGGGGCCGGGACCGGGCCCGGATCCGACCGGAGGATGAGGCCCGGCCCGGGCGTTTTCATCCCGTGGGGGGTCGGCGCCGGCGACCACGCTCCGTACCCTGGACGGGTGCACGCGCCGTCACCGATCTCATCCCCTCCCGACCACCGCACCCGCCCGCCTGCGCCGTGGGAGCGCCTCCTGGACGTGGTGCGGGTGGACTTCCCCTCCGAGGCCCGCCGGCCCGCCGCCCCCCGCCTGGTCCTGGCCTCGGTGCTGGCCGTGGTGGGGTCGCTGGCGGCCGACGCCGCCCTGGTGGCGGTGGGCACCCGGGTCTTCCCCGGCACCAAGGGCTACGTGCACTTCCAGTTCTCCGACTACGCCCGCCTCACCGTCATCGGTGTGGTCATCGCCTGCGCGGCGTGGCCGGTGGTGACCCGCATCTCGTCCTCGCCCCGCTGGCTCTTCCTCCGCCAGGCCGTGGCCGTGACCCTGGTGCTGTGGCTGCCCGACGTGTGGATCCTGTCCAAGGGCCAGCCCGCCGAGGCGGTGGCCGTGCTCATGGTCATGCACCTCGCCATCGCCGTGGTGACCTACAACCTCCTCGTCCGCCTGGCCCCGCCCCGGGCCGTCCCCCTGCCGCCCCCCGGCTCGCCCCCGCCGGGGTGACCGCCTCGCCTCCCGACCCCGCCGCCCCCGTCGCCGGCAACGACGGCTCGGGGGGCTTCGACGGCGGGGAGTGCCTGGCCATGCTGGCCCGGACCACCATGGGACGGGTTGGGCTGGTCGTGGACGGGTTGCCCTACGTCCATCCCGTGCGCATGGCCGTCGAGGGCGGGCACGTCCTCATCGGCGTGTCGGGGGAGACGCTCGCCGCCGCCATCGACGACGTCGTCATCGCCCTGCAGGCCGACGGGTTCGAGGAGGACCGGGGCCGGCGCTGGAGCGTCCTGGCCGTCGGTCCGGCCTCGCCCGTGGACCTCGCCCCCGGGCCCCGCCCCACCCCGTGGCGGCCGAGCCCTACGCCTTCCGGCTCCGCCCGCGGGTGCTGTCGGGGGGCTGGCTGGCCTGATCGGCGTCCGTCAGCGGCGGGCGGCGAAGAAGGCCCGGAGGACGTCGCCGCACTCCTCGGCCCGCACCCCGCCCGTCACGGCCAGCTCGTGGTTGAGGCGGGGGTCGGCGCACAGCTGGTAGAGCGACCCGCACGCCCCGGCTTTCGGATCGGGGGCGCCGAAGACCAGGCGCCCGGCCCGCGCCGCCACCAGGGCCCCGGCGCACATGGGGCAGGGCTCGAGGGTGACCACCAGGGTGACGGCCTCCAGGCGCCACGTGCCCAGGGCCCGCGCCGCGTCCTGCAGGGCCAGGAGCTCGGCGTGGGCGGTGGGATCGCGGCGGCGCTCCCGCTCGTTGTGCCGGGCGGCCACCACCCTTCCCTCCACCAGCGCCACCGCCCCGACGGGGACGTCCCCGTGGGCCGGAGCGGCGGCCGCCTCGGCCAGGGCCGCCGCCATGGCGGCCCCGTCGTCGAGGACGGCGCCGGGGGTGGGGCGGGGATCGGCCACGGGGTCACGGTAGGGCAGCCGGCGGGCGGGCACGGTCCGCACCCGCCTCGCCGCCGGCCCCGCACCGCGGAGGAGGTGGGATTTGAACCCACGGTGAGTTGCCCCACACACGATCTCCAGTCGTGCCGATTCGTCCGCTCTCGCACTCCTCCGGAGCTGCCCGTGCGCAGCAGCAGGGAGGCTATCGTTTCGACCCGTTGTCCGGTGTTCCGTGCGGCGGCCGGGTCCTGCGCAACGGTCGCCCGTGAACCGAGTCAGGGCCGGAAGGCAGCAGCTCTCAGCGGGTCCGGTCGTGTGCCGTAGCAAACCTGGCCGTCGCACCGATCACCGGGCGCCGACCTGGGCCGGGGCCGCCCCCGCCACCGTCGCCGGGGCCGCCCCGCCGGCCCTCGCCGCCGGGCGCCACCGGTAGGCTCGGCCCGTGCCCGATCCCGGCGACGCCGAACCGGCTCCGTACCAGTCGCTCTACCGGCGCTTCCGGCCCCAGCGCTTCGAGGACGTGCTGGGGCAGGACCACGTGAGCCTGGCCCTGCGCAACGCGGCGCGCGACGGGCGCGTGGGCCACGCCTACCTCTTCAGCGGCCCCCGGGGCACGGGCAAGACCTCGACGGCCCGCATCCTGGCCAAGGCCCTCAACTGCGCCGCGCCTGAGGACGGCGAGCCGTGCGGGCGCTGCGACTCCTGTGTCGAGATCGCCCGGGGCTCCTCCCTCGACGTGCACGAGCTCGACGCCGCCTCCAACAACGGGGTCGACGCCATGCGCGACCTCGTCTCGCACGCCGCGCTGGGCACCCCGGGGCGCTGGAAGGTCTACATCGTGGACGAGGTCCACATGCTTTCGACGGCGGCGTCCAACGCGCTGCTCAAGACCCTGGAGGAGCCCCCCGGGCACGTGGTGTTCGTGCTGGCCACCACCGACGCCCAGAAGGTCCTTCCCACCATCCGCAGCCGCACCCAGCACTTCGAGTTCCGCCTCCTCGGGTCCGAGACGCTGTCGGGGCTGGTGCGGACCGTGCGCGACGCCAGCGGCCTGGCCGTGCCCGACACCGTCCTCGACGCCGCCGTGCGCCGGGGCCGGGGCTCGGCCCGCGACGCCCTGTCCGCCCTCGACCAGCTCTCGGCCGGCGGTGCCGTCGACGACGACATCGAGGTCCTGGCCGAGCTGGCCGGAGCCCTGGCCGAGCGCGACGCCACCCGGGCCCTGCTGGCCGTGGCCCGTGCCGCCGAGACCGGACGCGATCCCCAGCGCCTGGCGGCCGACCTGGCCGAGTACCTGCGCCAGGGCTTCCTGGCCGCCATGGCCCCGGACCTCGTGACCCTGGCCGGCGACGAGCGCGCCCAGGTGGAGGAGCTGGCCCGGCGCACGGGGCTCCCCGCCCTGGTGCGCTGCCTGGAGGAGCTGGGGCGGGCCCAGGTGGACATGCGGGACGTGCCCGACCCCCGGGTCCACCTGGAGGTGGCCCTCATCAAGCTCACCCATCCCCAGGCCGACGACTCCGCCGCCGCCCTGCTGGAGCGGGTGGACCGCCTGGAGCGGGCCCTGGCCTCCCTGGCCGGAGGGGCGGAACCGCCCCCGCCCCCGCCCCGCACGGCCGCCCCCGTGGCCGCCCCGGCCGGGGCACCGGCGCCCGTCCAGGCCGAGGACCCCGCCCCCGCCCCGCCCCCGCCCGCCCCGGGTGGCGACCCGGGCGCCGGGGTCCCGGCCGAGCAGGCCCACCCGGGCGGCCCCGATCTGGCCCGGGCCACCCTGGGGGCCATCCGCCGCCAGGGTGGGGGCGCCGCCCGCCGGGGCGCCGGCCGTGCCGCTCCCGCCGCCCCCGCTCCGGGCGGGGGGGAGGGGGGCACCGGGGGCGACGTCCC
>DATJOV010000279.1:0-2834 GCA_035506735.1 Acidimicrobiales bacterium
GAGGTGGTGTGGTCGGCCGTGGCCGTGCGCCGCTTCCTGGCCTCACCCCGGCCCTGACCGACGCGGCGCGCCGTCGTCCCCTCGGTGCCGCCACCTTGGGTGCGGGGCCGGCACGGTCCGCGGCCGGAGGGGACGGCGTCACTACCATCGTCGGCATCGCCCGCCGTCCCCGCAGAACCCGGCGCGTCGCCGGCCCGCTGGCGCTCGGCGCCCTCGGCGTCGTGGGCGCCGTCGCCGTGACGCTCGGGGTGCCGGCCGCCCCGGCGTCGGCCTACCCCTATGCCACGGTTGCCGTCGAGGGCCACGGCTGGGGCCCGGGGCTGGGCATGGGCCAGTGGGGGGCGCTGGGCGACGCCCTGGGGGGCATGGACTTCGCCCAGATCCTGGCGGCCTACTACGGCACCCTGGCCGACGGCCAGCACACCACGGTGGGGTCGCTCCCGGGCGGCTGGAACGACGCCACCACCCCCGTGACCGTGGCCCTCACCGGCAACGGCGGGAACGACGTCATCGTCACCTCGGGCTCGCTCTTCACCGTGAGCGGCGTGGCCGGCACCTTCGGGCCGGGCCAGACCTGGGGGGCGGTGCGCTTCCACGCCACGGGAGCCGGCACCCCCGGGGCCACGTGGGAGATCGACGCCGCCCACGGCTGCGCCGGGCCGTGGACCGCCCTGACCACGGGGGAGACGGCCCCCGTGGCCACGCCCGTGACGGCCCCGGCCTTCCCCTTTGGCGGCACCACGGCCCAGCTCGAGGGCGACGTGCTGCAGCTGTGCCAGAACCCCGCCGACGACGACGTGCGGGGCACCATCGGGGGGGTGTTCAACAGCGCCGAGCAGCCCCGCACCGTCGACGTCGTGCCCCTGGGCCAGTACGTGGCCGACGTCACCCCCTCGGAGTCCCCCACCGGCTGGGGCTCCCTGGGCTCGCCCGAGAGCGGGGAGCCGCAGGGGTTCCAGGAGCTCGAGGCCCAGGCCGTGGCGGCCCGGTCCTACGTCATGAGCACCTACGGGGCGCTGGCGGGCTACTTCGGCTACGCCGACATCTGCGACGTGGCCTGCCAGAGCTATCCCGGGGTGGCCAACGAGAACACCACCACCGACGCCGCCGTGACCGACACCGACAGCCTGGCCGTCCTCCTCCCGGGGGGCACGGCCGTGGCCCGCACCACCTACTCCTCCTCCACCGGGGGCTACACCGACGCCGGCACCTTCGCCGCCGTCCCCGACCCCGGCGACAGCGTGTGCGTGCCCGGGGCCTGCAACGCCCACCACACCTGGACGGCGCAGATCCCGGTGGCCGCCGTGGACGGCGCCTATCCCCAGATCGGGTCGCTCGTCTCGATCGGCGTGACCGGGCGCAACGGGCTCGGTGACCTGGGAGGCCGGGTCGAGCAGGTCGTGGTGCAGGGCACGGCGGGGAGCACCACGGTGACGGGGGCGAGCTTCGCCGCCGCCTTCGCCGGCGACGGGGTGCAGTCCGACTGGTTCGCCTTCACCAGCCAGGCCAGCGGGGGCGTGGGGGGGTACTGGATGGCGGGCACCGACGGCGGGGTCTTCGCCTTCGGGGCGGCGCCCTTCGACGGGTCGTTGGGGGCGGTGAAGCTGGCCGCCCCGGTGGTGGGCATGGCGGGCGGCCCGGGCGGGGCCGGCTACTGGATGGTGGCCGCCGACGGGGGCATCTTCGCCTTCGGCGACGCCGCCTTCCACGGCTCGATGGGGGGGCGGCGCCTGGCGGCGCCCATGGTGGGGATGGCCCCCACCCCCGACGGGGCCGGCTACTGGACCGTGGCCGCCGACGGGGGCATCTTCTCCTTCGGCGACGCCGCCTTCCACGGCTCGCTCGGGAGCGTCAGGCTGGCGCAGCCCATCGTGGCCATGGCCCGGACCCCCGACGGGGCGGGCTACTGGCTCCTCGGCGCCGACGGCGGGGTGTTCTCCTTCGGCGACGCCGCCTACCTCGGATCGCTGCCCGGCCTGGGCGTGCACGCCCGGGCGGTGGCGCTCCTGCCCACCGCCGACGGGGACGGGTACGTGGTGCTGACCTCGGACGGCCAGGCCCTCTCCTTCGGCGACGCCCCCCAGTTCGGCGACGTGAGCACCGCCGTCCCCGGCTACCCGGGCCACGTGGTGGGGGGCGCCACCGTCCCCGGCTGAGGTCGGGCCCGGCGGGGCTACGGTCACGTCCATGGAGACCCGCCGCCTGGGACGGACCGGGCACCACTCCTCGGTGGCCATCCTGGGGGGCGCCGCCTTCTGGGACGGCGACCCCGAGACCACGGCGCAGGTCTTCGCCGCCGCCCTCGAGGCCGGCGTCAACCACCTCGACGTCGCCCCCACCTACGGCCGGGCCCAGGCGCTCCTCGGGCCCCTGGTGGCGCGGGCCGGCCCGGCCCTGTTCGTGGCGTGCAAGACCCAGCGCCGCCACCCCGACGGGGTGCGGGCCCAGCTCGAGGAGTCCCTGACCGTGCTGGGCCGCTCGTCGTTCGACCTCTACCAGCTCCACGCCGTCACCGACCTGGACGAGCTCGAGGCCCGGTCCGCTGCGGTCGAGGCCGTCCTGGCGGCGCGTGACGAGGGCCTGTGCCGCTTCGTGGGCATCACCGGCCACGACCTCACCACCCCGGCCGCCCAGTTCCAGGCCCTGCGCCGCTACGACCTCGACACGGTGATGTTCCCCGTCAACCCCCGCCTGTGGGCCGACCCCCGCTACCGGGCCGACGCCGAGGCCCTGCTGGCCGAGGCCGAAGCCCGGGACGTCGGGGTCATGGCCATCAAGGCCGTGGCGGCCCGGCCCTGGGGGGCGCCGCCTTCTGGGACGGCGACCCCGAGACC
>DATJOV010000280.1:0-5576 GCA_035506735.1 Acidimicrobiales bacterium
CGGTGGCGGCCACCCAGTCGCCGACCTCGGTCCCCTCCACCCGGCGCACGTGCAGGGTCATGCGAGGACACTAGTGAGCCACGGCCCCCCCGCTGCGAGGGCAGGCGGGGGTGCGGTCGGGCCGAGGACCGGACCGGCGCGGCGGGCTCAGCCGCCCCCGGTGCCCGAGGCCAGCCGGGCGGCGCGTCGCTGCATCCACTGCCAGGTGCCCGAGGTCACCACGTCGTCGAGCTCGGGCGGCTCGAGCAGGTAGCGGCGGGCCCGCACGGCGGCGTTGCGGAAGACGCGCAGGTCGGCGGACTTGAAGGCCCAGTGGGCGTAGAGCTGGTTCCAGGTGCGGCGCAGGTCGGCCCAGGGGCGCCCCGGATGGTGGGCCACGAAGAGCGCCAGGGCCAGCGACTTGCGGCTCACCGACCGTCCCCGCGCCCCCTGCCGCAGGACGCCGGCCCGGACCTTCTGCCACATGGCCGCCACCTGGGCCGCGCTCAGGGTGGGGTCGAGCGCCAGCGTGACCTTGGTCGTGGCCTGCCACTGGCCCACGGTGGTGACGCCGAGGACCCGCACGGGGTGGGCGATCTCGAAGGCGGCGGCGTCGTCGGAGGGCACCGAGCCGGCGGGGGAGCGGCGGCCGCCCGGGGCGCGTCCCGTGCGCTCGAGATAGAAGAGGTGGGCGGCGGCCCGGGCCCGCTCCCACAGCCCGGGCTGGTCGCCCCCGTCGTCGTGCTCGGACGCCTCGAGCTCGGCCTGGATCATCGAGACCAGCCCGTCGGCGCAGCGCACGGTGGTCCCCGAGGCCCCGGCCCGCTCGGCCGCCATGGCGTCGACCTCGAGGCGCAGCTCGGCCACCTCCTCGGCCACGAACGCGGCCGGGTCCTCCTCGGCCTCGGCGTCGACGAGGATGCCGTTGCGGTCCAGGAAGCCCCATTCGACGCTGCCCGTGGGGGGGCTGCCCCGCCGCTCGAGATGGACGTCCACACCGCGGCGCAAGGACTGGCGCGTCTCCATGTGCGCACACTAACCCCCGTCGCCGGTGCCGGCCGCGGCGCCTCGGTCCGGGCGAGGGCCGCCGACGGCCCCGGACCACGGCCCCGGCCGCCCCGGGGAAGACGGCTCGGCGCGCTCGTTAACACAGACGTCATCGGGGGGACCCCCGGCGTTCATGGCCGCTCCGTACGGTGACGGCAAGGGGCGGGCCAGCTGGGCCCGGAGGCACGGCGGAGGAGGATCGGAGGACCGGTGGGGCCGTCCTACGAGCCGGGACCCGGCTACGACGAGTTGCTCGGGTCGGACGGGACACCCCGGGACATCGCCCAGGGTCTGTGGCGTCACCTGGTGGGGCTGGGGGCCGAGGAGCTGGCCGAGCGCCAGCGGGCCGCGGATCGCGAGATACGGCGCATCGGCATCACCTTCCGCACCGGGGAGGGCGACGGGGCCGTGGACCGGCCCTGGCCCTTCGACGTCGTGCCCCGCATCCTGTCCTCGGCCGAGTGGGGCCGCATCGAGGAGGGCCTGGTGCAGCGCCTGCGGGCCCTCAACCTGTTCATCGACGACGTGTACCACGAGCAGCGGGCCGTGCGCGACGGCATCGTGCCCAACGAGCTCGTCATGGAGTCGCCCAACTTCCGCCCCGAGTGCATGGGGGTCGATCCCCCCGGGGGGATCTGGGCCCACATCTGCGGGAGCGACCTGGTGCGGGGCGAGGACGGCACCTTCTACGTGCTCGAGGACAACCTCCGCATCCCCTCCGGGGTGTCCTACGTCCTCGAGAACCGCATGGTGGCCAAGCAGGTCTTCCCCGAGTTGTTCCGCTTCTACAGCATCGAACCGGTCGACCCCTACGTCGGGCGCCTGGGCTCGGCGTTGTCGTCGCTGGCGACCGGGGTCACCGACCCCACCGTGGTGGTGCTCACCCCCGGGGTCCACAACGCCGCCTACTTCGAGCACGCCTTCCTGGCCCAGCAGCTCGGGGTGGAGCTGGTGGAGGGGGGCGACCTCGTGGTCCTCGACGACGACACGGTGTGCATGCGCACCGTGGGGGGCCTCGAGCGGGTCGACGTCGTCTACCGCCGCATCGACGAGATGTTCCTCGACCCCGAGGTCCTGCGGCGCGACTCGGTCATCGGGGTGCCGGGTCTCCTGCGGGCCTGGCGCCGGGGCCGGGTGGCCCTGGCCAGCGCCCCGGGGGCCGGGGTGGCCGACGACAAGGCGGTGTACGCCTTCGTCCCCGACATCATCCGGTACTACCTGGGGGAGGACCCGCTGCTGGCCAACGTCCCCACGTGGCGGTGCGGGGACGCCGCCGACTGCCGCTTCGTCCTGGCCAACCTCGACGCCCTGGTGGTCAAGCCGGCCAACGCCTCGGGCGGCTACGGCGTGGTCATCGGCCCCAGCGCCGGCCCCGAGGCCCTGGCCCTGGTGGCCCAGCGCATCGAGCAGTACCCCCCCAACTGGGTGGCCCAGCCGGTGCTGGCCCTGTCGACCATGCCCACGCTGTGCGACGGGGAGATCGTGGCCCGCCACGTGGACCTCCGCCCCTTCACCGTGCTCGGTCCCGACGGCGCCTACGTGACGGCCGGCGGTCTCACCCGGGTGGCCCGCCACGCCGGGTCGCTCATCGTGAACTCCTCCCAGGGCGGGGGGAGCAAGGACACCTGGATCGTCGACGCCACCCTGGTCGAGGAGCACGCCGGGGGGCCCGAGGGGTCGGCCGAGCACGGCCCGGTTCCCGACCTGGCCCCTCCCGACGTGCACCGGTCCGGCCCCGAGGCCCTCGCCGCCGCCGGTGAGGTCGGCGGGGGGGCGGGGGTGTGGGCCCCGACCCAGTAGGGCCGGCCGGCACCGGGACCAGCGGCCCCGGGGGGCCGCCACCGCAGCACGAGACAGGACAGCAGTCGGAAAGGACGGGCAGGATGCTGTTGGCGAGAATGGCGGAGGCGGCGTACTGGGCCGGCCGCTACCTCGAGCGGGCCGAGGACATGGCGCGCATCGTCCAGGTGCACGGCGAGACCCTCATCGACCTGCCGGTGGGGGCCGACGTGGGCTGGGCCCCCCTGGTCGACATCGCCGGGATGCGCAGCGCCTACGAGGACCACTACGGACCCCTGGGGACGCGGGCCGAGGGGACCGGGACGGGGCCGGTGGCCTCGGCCAGCGAGGCCCGCGTCATCTCGTTCGTCCTCACCGACCGCAGCAACCCGTCCTCGATCCTGGCCTCGGTGGCGGGGGCCCGCACCGACCTGCGCCTGGCCCGTCCCGTGGTGCCGCGCGAGGTGTGGGAGCTGTGCAACGACCTGTGGCTCACCCTGGTGGCCGACGCCCCGTTCGTGGTCCAGCGCGACGTCCGGGTGGGCTGGCTCCGCCGGGTCGTGCACGAGTGCCAGCGCATCACCGGGGTGGTGCAGGGGACCATGCGGCGTGACGAGGCCCTGGCCTTCCTGCGCATGGGCCAGCAGCTGGAACGGGCCGAGCTCACGTGCCGCTTCCTGGCGGTGCGGGCCGACAGCGTCGTCCCCGCCGCCGGGCGCGCTCCCTACGACGAGGTCCACCGCATGGCCCTCCTGCGCTCCCTGGCCTCGTACCAGCCCTTCCGTCGGGCCGCCGCGGCCCGCCCCGACGCCGGCGCCACGCTGCGGTTCCTGCTCCAGGACGAGGCCTTCCCCCGGGCCGTGTGCGCCTGCCTGAGCGAGCTGCGGGAGGCGGCCAAGACCCTGCCCGGCAACGAGGAGGTCCTGGCCGCCTGCACCGACGCCGCCGTGGTGGTGGCCGGGGCCCCCGTGGCCCAGGTCACGGAGGACGGGCTGGGCGCCTTCCTGGCCGAGCTGGCCCCGGCCGTGCGGGCCGTGCACAGCCGGGTGGCGGCCTTGTACTTCGGCGCCGAGGCCGCGCCCTCCCCCGACCCCGGGCCGAGGGTGCAGGTCCGGCCATCCGCCCCCGAGCCCGGAGGGCCGGGCAGGATCACCGCCGTGCCGGCCGAGCGCGTCTACCGCGTCACGCACCGCACCACCTACGACTACGACGGCCCGGTCGACCAGTCCTACAACGAGGCCCACCTCCGGCCCCGCGACTCGGGGCACCAGCGCTGCGTGGCCCACGAGCTCGAAGTGGAGCCGGCGCCGGCCTCGATGTCGCAGTACCGGGACCTCTTCGGCAACACCGTGGCCACCTTCGTGGTCCAGGGCGGCTTCCTGCACATGGTCGTGCTGTCCACGAGCGAGGTCCTGGTGCAGGCCCCCCCGGTCCCGCCTTCGGGGCCGCCGTGGGAGTCGGTGCGGACCCTCCTCGACATCGACCGACAGGCCGACGCCCGCGACGCCCGCCGGTGCCGGGCCGCCTCCCGCCTGGTGCCCACCTCCCCGGCGCTGGCCGACTACGCCCTGGCCTCGTTCCCCCCGGGGCGGCCCTTCGTCGAAGCCGTGCACCACCTGTCGGCCCGGATCCACGACGACTTCGTCTACGAGCCCGGGTTCACCTCCATCACCACCCCCCTGCTCGAGGTGTTCGCCGCCCGCCGGGGCGTGTGCCAGGACTTCGCCCACCTGGCCGTGGGGTGCCTGCGCTCCCTCGGATTGTCGGCGCGCTACGTGAGCGGCTACGTGGAGACCCACCCGCCGGGGACGGAGCGCCTGGTGGGGGCGGACGCCTCCCACGCCTGGGCCTCGGCCTTCCTCCCGGGGTGGGGCTGGGTCGACGTCGACCCCACCAACGACACCCTGGTGGACCAGGCCTACGTGACCACGGCCTGGGGCCGCGACTACTGGGACGTCTCCCCCCTGCGGGGGTCGGTCGAGGGGGGCGGCAACGCCCACCGGCTCGACGTGGCAGTCGACGTGGCCAGGGTGGAGGTGGCCCGCCCGGCGTGACGGCGGGGCGGTGGGGTCAGGGCAGGAGCAGGGCGGCCATGCGCCGGGTGGCGACGAGGAGCCCGGCCGTCCCGGCCACGGCCAGATAGGCGGCGTGCCCCGCCAGCGACCACGACAGGACCCCGGTGTCGAGACCGCGCAGGAGGGCCACCCCCTGGTAGAGGGGGGTGCAGCGCACCACCACCTGGAGCCAGGCCGGGTACACCGCCAAGGGGTAGAAGGTGGCCGAGAAGAGGAAGAGGGGGATGAGGGCGAGGGAGACTTTGTCGAAGTCCTGCCAGCTGCGCATGTAGGTCGTGCCCGCCATCCCCACGGCGGCGAAGCAGAAGCTGAGCAGCATGGCGGCGGGGAGGCACAGGACGGCCCAGGGCGACAGGACGTAGCCCAGGCCCGCCATCACCACCAGGAAGGCCAGGGAGTAGGTCGTGGCCCGCAGGAGGGACCAGGCGAGCTCGCCCAGGGCCACGTCCCCGGGGCCGAGCGGGGTGGACAGCACGGCGTCGTAGGTCTTGGCGATCTTGAGCTTGAAGAAGATGTTGAAGGTGGCGTCGATGGTGGCCCCGTTCATGGCGGAGGAGGCCAGGAGGCCGGGGGCCACGTAGGTGGTGTAGGGCACGGCCACCTGCCCCACGTGGATCGACCCCACCAGCTTGCTCAGCCCCACGCCGATCGACAGCAGGTAGAAGAAGGGCTCGAAGAAGCCCGACACGAAGTACA
>DATJOV010000281.1:0-8202 GCA_035506735.1 Acidimicrobiales bacterium
GCGCTCAGGCCGCTCAGGTCGGTGCGTCCCCCGCCCGCCAGCGACCACCCCCCGTGGCGCCCCTGCCGGGAGTAGACGGGGAGCCCGGCCAGGCCCAGGGCCTCGAGGTCGCGCCGGGCCGTGCGCTCCGAGACCTCGAGCTCGGTCGCCACCTCGGCCGCCGTGACGCTGCCCCGGCGCTGGAGGAGGAGCAGGACGGCCACCAGGCGATCGGCCCGCACGGACCCAGTTTCCCAGAGAAACCGGTCAGCAGATGGCCTGTTTCGGGGGGATGCTGGCCCCCGTCCACCACCACCGTGCGGCCGCCGTCCGGCGGTCCCCGAACGACAGGAGGAACGATGCCCGGAGACGTGCCCCCCGTGGCCGACGAGCGCCAGGGCCTCACGAGGTACCTGGCCCAGATGCGCTACGTCGTGCGCCTCGCCGCCTACGGCCTCGACGACGACCAGGCCCGGGCCACTCCCACCCGCAGCCCCCTCAGCGTGGGGGGGATCATCAAGCACCTGGCCTCGGTGGAGGGGTACTGGACGGGCCTGGTCGAGGGCCGTCCCCCCACCGGGGGCGCCGGCGCCTACGAGGACGGGTTCCGCCCCGGCCCCGACCAGACCCTGCAGGACCTGCTGGAGCGCTACGCCGAGGCGGCGGCGCGCACCGACGCCGTGGTGGGCGCGCTCGACCTGGGCCACCCCGTGCCGGTGCCCGAGGGCGTGCCGTGGTTCCCCAAGGACGTCGAAGCGTGGTCGGTGCGCTGGGTGCTCCTGCACCTCATCGAGGAGACGGCCCGCCACGCCGGCCACGCCGACATGGTGCGCGAGGCCCTCGACGGGGCCACCGCCTTCCCCCTCATGGCGGCGGCGGAAGGATGGGAGCCGACCCCGTGGCTGCAGCCGTGGGAGCCGGGGGCGGGGGGAGGGGCGTGACGCCACGGGCCCGGTGGTAGAACCGCACCGTGGGCCCCGAGACGTGGACGGCGGTGGACGACTACATCACGGGCCAGCTGGTGGAGCCCGATCCCGCCCTCGACGGCGCCCTCGACGCCAGCCGGCAGGCCGGGCTCCCGCCCATCCACGTGGCCCCGCCCCAGGGCAAGTTCCTCCACCTCCTGGCGCGCATCGCCGGCGCCCGCACCGTGCTCGAGGTGGGCACCCTGGGGGGCTACAGCACCATCTGGCTGGCCCGGGCCCTGCCGCCGGGCGGTCGACTCGTGACCCTTGAGCTCGACGAGGGCCACGCCGAGCTGGCCCGGGCCAACCTCGCCGCCGCCGGGCTGTCGGACGTGGTCGAGCTGCGGGTGGGCCGGGCCACGGACGCCCTGGCGGCGCTGGACGAGGAGGGGGCGGGCCCCTTCGACCTGGTGTTCATCGACGCCGACAAGCCCAGCAACCCCGAGTACCTGGCCTGGGCGCTGCGTCTCACCCGGCCCGGCAGCCTGATCGTGGTGGACAACGTGGTCCGCAACGGCGCCGTGGCCGACCCGGGAGCGACCGACCCCGCCGTGGTGGGGACGCGCCGGCTGTACGAGCTCCTGGCGGCCGAGCCCCGGCTGAGCGCCACCGCCATCCAGACGGTGGGGAGCAAGGGCTACGACGGTTTCGCCCTGGCCCTGGTCACGGGCGAGCGGGGGTGGGAGGACGGAGCGCAGGACGCCTAGGAACATCGGGGCGATGAACGAGTCCTGCGCCCCGTCTCCCATCCGTGCCGTCGGACGGTCCGCCTTGGGGTACGGACGAGCCCGGTGGCGCCCTCCGAGCCTAGGGCAGTCCTCCCTGGCTGTCCACAGTAAAAACCCAGGCATTTCCCAGTAACCGGGATGCCGGGAGCGGCCGTCGGGCGCCCCTCGACGGGACGGGGCCCGCCGGTACACTCCGAGCGATGAGCGACGGGTGCACGCACTACGAGGGCCTCGATCCCGCCCCCACCCCCGTCACCCCGGACGGCTGTGAGGAGTGCCTGGCCACGGGGGGATGGTGGTTGCACCTCCGCCTGTGCCTGCAGTGCGGTCACGTGGGGTGCTGCGACAGCTCGCCCAACCGCCACGCCACGGCCCACTTCCGCTCCACCGGCCATCCCGTCGTCCGCTCCTACGAGCCGGGTGAGGACTGGTGGTACTGCTACGTCGACGAGCTCACCTTCGAGGTCGACGGCGCCCCTCCCGCCCCCTCGCACTCCTGAGGGTCGCCCGGCACGGCACCGCGCTCAGCCGAGCAGGGTGAGGGCCTCGGCCAGGCTGCGGGCCTCGGCCAGCGGGGCTTTGGCCACCTCGGTCCGCAGGTGCGTCATCCTGCCGATGACCTGTTCCCGCAGCGCCTCGACGTGGCCGAGCTGTCCCGTGGCCACCACCAGGGCGGCGGCGTCGGCCAGCTCGGGACCGGTCGTGGCGGCATCGACCACCAGCTGGCAGAAGTCCTGGACGGCCCGCAGCGACCCGGCGTCCCTCGACAGGTGGGCCTGGAGCGTTTCCGACATGACGCCTCCTCCTCGGACGGCCGGGCACCGACCCCGCGCCGGGGTCGACCGGGCCGCAGGCACCAGACGTACCCCGGGGCGCCGGCGGGGTCAAGCACGGCCGCCCCTCGGCGCGGGCCGCCGAGGCGCTCAGCCCGCCACGATGACGTCCCCCCCGGCGTAGTGCAGCCCGGCGTAGCGCCGGCTGGCGCCGTCCCTCGTGACCACCAGGGTGCCGGTGCCGCTCAGCACGGGCGGGGGCACGTGCAGCTCGGCCACCCCCCCGGCGTCGGCCACGGCCCGCACCGGCCCGTCGCCGGTGGACAGGACGAGGCGGGACCCGGGGGCGAGGCCCCGCACCGTCACGGGGGCGTCGGCCGTCACCCAGAAGTCGGTGAAGCCGGCCACGTAGGGCCGCCCCTCGGCCTGGACCTCGAGGTAGGCCTGGAAGGGGGGCGGGTCGTGCATGTCGAGGGTGGTGCTGCGGTAGACGAGGCGGTCGCCGAACCACACCTCGAGGTCGTGGCGGCCGTCGGTGCGCAGGGTCACGGCCTGGGTCACGGCGGCGCGCCGGCGCAGGGGCTGGCGCCACAGGAACCGGGTCACGGCGTCGGCCACCACCCCGTGGGCCGATCCCACCTGCCACGTGCTGCGGCCGTGGACGGTGAGCGAGGACACCACCACGTAGTCGATGGTGCCGTTGTGCTGGGTCGAGGCCGACTGCACGGCGAGCACCGCCTCCACCGGCTTCTCCGAGGTGCCGGCGGGGCGGTGCACCACGGCGTGCCACACCGTGGCGGCGGGGGCGCTGTGGAGGGTCACGGCGAACCACCCCTGCCATCCGGGATGGGGGTGCACGCCCACCTCGAGCCCGTGGGCGGTGCCTGCCACCCAGCCCACCCCGGGGTGGGCCGAGCCGTTGAAGACGTAGGAGTCGAGGAGGGTGCCGTCGGGCACGGCCCGGTCGAAGGGCTCGTCCACCACCAGGCCCGAGTGGGCCAGTGCCAGCCCGGGCGGCATGGGGCGCGCCGGCACCTGGGAGGGCCACGTGGTGAGCACCACGGTGAGCGCCACGAGCACCACCGCTCCCAGGGTCATCTCGAGGCGCCACAGCCCGGCCTGGCGGCTCGCCCCGCGCCGGCGCCGGCGGCGCCGGTCACGCCCCTGCCCGGTGGCGGCGTAGGGGGCCGGGGCCGGCTCGAGCCTGGGTTCGGGGGCGATGATCACGGCGGGGGTGGGGCGCTCAGAGGGTGCGGTAGTAGGTGAGGTCGGCGTGGGCGAAGGCGTCGCGGGCCAGGAGCACGGCCGTGACGGCGTAGGCGGCCGCCCCGCACACGAGGCCGGCCGTGGCCGACACGGTGGGGCCGAAGCCGATGGTGGCGAGCGAGCCCACCGCCAGGGCGGCGCAGCCCGCCCCGCCCGCCGCCAGCGGGCGCATGGGGGCGGACAGGGAGAAGAGGAGCTGGGCGGCGAAGAGGCCGGTGCCGAGCAGGAGGTAGCCGGCCACGCTGGCGGCGAGCAGCCCGGGATAGTGGCCCAGATCGGCCAGGAGCGGCACCTTGGCCCCCAGGGTGGGGGCCACCACCAGCACGGCGGCGGCGGTGACGACGCCCAACCCGAGGAGCATGGCGAGCTGGCTGCGCCAGTACTGGCGCACCCGCTCCCGGAAGCCCCCCACCTCGCCCACGGTGAACTGCGTCAACCAGGCCGGGAGCTGCTGGACGACGAGGCGCTCGGTGGAGGCCACCGTCTGGGCCAGCAGCGGCACCAGGACCACCAGGGCCGTCCCGCTCGTCATGGCGAAGACGGGGTTGAAGCTGTAGCGGCCCTCGAGCACACCGCAGCTCACGAGCTGGGGCAGCACCACCAGGGAGAAGAAGGCCACGCCGTACAGGGCGTAGGGGGCCACGGCCCGCCCCAGGGCCGACCACGACGGGCGCCACAGCGGGGCGTGGTCGGTGGGGGGGACGCGCAGGAGCCACCAGGCGCTCATGACCCAGCACACCGCGGCCATCAGGGCCACCAGCCGGATCTGCCACACCACGAGCATGGTGGGATCGACGTAGGACCCGGCCCGGGCCACCAGGAGGAGCAGGGCCCCGGCGCCGGTGAGGACCACCACCCCTATGGCGAGGAAGGCGCGCCGCACGTAGAAGGCGGCCAGGCCCAGCTGCAGGGCGGCGATCGACACCCCGGCGGCGATGCCCAGGCGGGTGGTGGCGGGCGTCCCGGCCCCCAGGAGGTCCCGGCCGGCGAAGACCACCAGGCACGCCGCCAGCGTGGCCGCCAGCCCCAGCTCCAGGGTGAGGCGGGTGATGCGCACCACCATCCCCTGGTCGTCGAGCCCGATGTAGAACGACGCCCGGCGTCCGAAGGCCTGGATGAAGGGCCCGGTCACGAGGAGGGCCACCGCCGTGGCCAGGGTCACGGTGTTGGCGATGGAGGGGATGGCCACGTCCGAGGACCAGAACGACACCCCGGCGATGAGCAGGGTGGCCAGGCTCACGAGCCAGGGCGAGGAGTAGGCGAAGCCCCGGGCCAGGTCCACGAGCCCGGGTGCGGTGGCCTTGACCGACACCGGTTCGGCCGCTTCGCGCTCCACGCTCGAGGCGTACAGGGGGACGAGGTCGAACACGTGCTGGGCCAGGTCGGGCAGGCTCTGGGCCCCGAGGGACCGGGCCCGGGTGGCGGTGTAGCCACAGGTCTCGAGGATCACGGCGACCTCGAAGGCGTTGAGCGGCGCCGGGCACCGTCCCACCACGGTGCGGGCCGCCACGTGGAAGCCGAGCTCCCGACCTCCGGTGTCGAAGGCCGCGGTGGTCACGACGCCGCCTCCAGCGACACGGGTCCACCGGTGCCCTCGCCCGAGGCGACGACCGTGTCCCGGCCGGGGACGGCGCCGGCGCCCGCGTCGTGGTCGGACGGGCCGGCGTCGGTGCCCAGCCAGGGGTCGTGACGGGGCTGCCACAGGTCTGCCGATCCGGCCGGGAGGGGACACAGGGTCCGGTACACGTCGTCGTAGTCGTCGAACATGCGCTGGGCCGCGAACAGGGTGCGGGCCCGGCGGCGCAGCCAGGCCCCGAGCTCGGCCCGCTCCTCGGCCGGGGCGCTCAGCACGGCCAGGAGGGCGTCGGCCATGCCCCGTGGATCGCCGGGCTCGACCACGAGCTCCACCCCCTGGCACGAGCAGGGCCCGATGGCCTCGGCCACGCCCCCCACCCCGGTGGCCACCATGGGACGGGCGGCCAGCATGGCCTCCACGGCGGTGTAGGGGAAGGCCTCGGAGATCGAGGACAGGGCCACCACGTGGCAGGCGCCGTAGGCGGCCGAGACGTCGTTGGTGGGGCCCTCGAAGCGCACCGCCTCGTCCAGCCCGAGCTCGGCCACCGTGGCGCGGCACTCCTCCAGGTACTCGGGCGACGTGGCCGGCCCCCACAGGCGCAGGCGGGCCTCGGCCATGACCTGGCGCACCCGGGCGAAGGCCCGGATCAGGGTGATCACGTCCTTGATGGGGTCGATGCGCCCCACGAAGCCCACGGTGGGGACGTCCCCGGGGTCCCCGGCCACGGCCACCCGGTCGGGGTCGACGCCGTTGTGGATGACCCGGATGCGCTCGGGGTGGACGCCGAGGGCCTCCTCCCACATGGCGTTGTAGTGGCACACCGGGGTCACCATGTCGGCCTCGCGGTAGGCCAGCTCCACCACGGCCCGGTAGAAGTTAGCGAACAGGAGCTTGGTGCCGAAGGGCTCGGCCGACAGCGCCAGGAGCCGCTCGCGCAGGTAGATGCCGTGCTCGGTCAGCACCATGGGTGTGCCGTAGCGGTACTTGGTCACCACGGCGGGGAGGGCGCACAGCGCCGCGGCCGAGCTGTGGGTCACGTCGACCACGGGCGTGGGCGCCGTGAGCGGGAGGAGGTAGCGGTACATGGTGCGGGCGAAGTCCATGGCCGGGGCCAGCCCGGTGCGGGCGTGGAGGGGGTTGGTGGTGAGCCGGTCCAGGAGCAGGGCCCAGGTGGCGGCGTCGCTCAGGGCCCGTCGCAGGTCGAAGCGCTCGGCGAAGCGCGCCACCGCCTCGAGCCCGTCCCCGAGAGCCCGGGGGTCGGCCTCCGGGGCGCACAGGCACTCGGCCAGCTGCTCCCACGAGGGGAGGAACTCCTTGCGCACCACGGCCGAGGAGGTGCGCAGCGCCCGGCGCCAGCCGTCGGGGCGGGGCAGGTACTCCTCGACCAGCTCCAGCCCCCACAGGGGGATGGGTTGCAGGGTGACGTTGGCGGGCGGGCGGTAGACGATGCGGTGGTGGGGGTTGTCGACGAGCGCCCCCACCTCGAACTCGTGCTCGGGGAGCCCGTGCAGGAGCATGTCCACCCAGGTGGACACCCCCCCCAGCACGAAGGGGTAGGTGCCCTCGGTCGAGAGGTAGACCCTCATCGCTTGGCCGTGTAGCCGAGCGTGTCGCCGATGGCGATGGCCTTGGTGAGGCAGGTGTGGGCCAGGGGGAGGTTGCCGGCCTCGAGGAAGCAGCGCGCCCCCTCCCGGTACGCCATGAACACGCCCTGGGGGATGGTCTCGGGCTTCTCGGCGATCTCGAGGTAGGCCTTGCCGGCCAGACGCATGAGACGGTTGGCGTGATCGCCGCGTCCCGCCGCCATGGCCGCCGCCGCGGCGGAGCGGTAGGCGATGGCGGCGCGCTGGGGTGCCCCCTCGGCCGCGGCCGTCTCGGCCTCGGCCTCGAAGGCCGCCAGGGCCTGGCCGTGGTCGGCGTCGCGCGAGGCCACCAGGCCCCGCACCCAGGCGTCGGCGTTGTCGCGCTCGCCCGGCGCCGGGCCCTCCGAGGTGGGCGGCCCCTCGGACGGCTGCACCTCGACGAACAGGGCCTGGCCCAGCTCCGACCCCAGGCGGATGCGCCACCGGTCGGCACTGGCCTCGATGGGCGTGCCGTGGGGGACCCCCAGGTCCTCGAACAGGCCGCGCAGGAGGGTATGCCCGGCGGTGACGGCGCCCACGAACGAGGGGGTGAGGTCCGAGGCGTAGCGCTCCGGACCGACCCGCCCGTCGGCGAAGTAGGCCTGGCCCAGGGCGAGCACCACGGACTCCCCGCCCGGCTCGCCCGGCCCGGCGTCGTCCGGTGCGCTGTCGTCCGGTGCGCTGTCGTCCGGTGCCGTGTCATCGGGTGCGCTGTCGTCGGGTGCGGCGTCGTCCGGTGCCGTGTCATCGGGTGCGGCGTCGTCCGGTGCGATGTCGTCCGGTGCGATGTCGTCCGGTGCGGCGGTGGCATCGCCGGCGTCGGGTCCGGCGCCGTGCTCCGGCGCTGCGCCGGGGACGGACGCGCCAGTGACGGCGTCGGCGGCGTCGCCTGCGTCTACGGCGTCGTGGGATGCCGGCGACGGGGGGAGCGGCTCCGCCACGGACCGGGGCTCGGGGTCGGGGACCGGCGTGTCGAGGCCGGGCGTGGGTGCCGTCGCCATCTTGCGCCGCCCGGCCCGGGCCGGGAGGGTGCGGCGGCTCACGGGGAGGTCCCCGGGGTCGACCCCGTCCCGGGCGCGCCGGGTCCCGCCCCGGAGAAGGGCGAGGGGGCGTTCGGCCTCGCGTCCCGGCCGGACTCCGGGCGCGCCGCGCGACGGCATGTCGGCACGGTGTCTCATCGACCGTCCCCACCAGGCTCTTGACGGCCCCGTCCCGGAGCGCGCCCACCGTGGCGGCCCCCGGGCGCCCACCGTGGCGGGTCGCCCGGGGCGTCGTTGTCGGAGCGTTGTGAGC